>JAKBCQ010000190.1 GCA_021807585.1 Planctomycetota bacterium
GAAGACTGTTTCAACCTGCGCGTTCGCGAGGACGGGACCGCCTTGATCGACGACCGAGAGGAGTTCGCGGTTTTCGAGGGGTTCGACCGCGGGACGAGCCGATCGCTGCGAGCGGCTGCGCGGCGAGCGATAATGACGGTTGTCGATCATGTCGATGAATCTCAAGTTCATTCCGCGAACGATCGGGGTCGAATCGCGGCTGGTGAACGATCGCTCGATCGCCATGATGAACATGAGTTTCAATCGAGCGGGTTCGATCGCGCGGGCGAATTCGCGCTTCTTTTGGAATTGGAGTACGTCGATCGTCGCGGGGTGCTTGGCGGGTGTGAAAAACGACGCGGAGGGCTACGGAGCGTTGATTTCAGGACCAATTGCTCAAAAAAAGAACCGCGGGGTCGTTCGCGAGCTAAGCTGCGCCTGCGACCGCCGCGGTTATCGGTCGACGATCAAAGACTGATGCAGAATCAAAGATTTATTTCGATTTTGATCCAATGAGGGCGGCCGGGTCGTCGACGACGAGGTAGTGGCCGTGATCGGCGGTGACGATGAGGGCGGATTCGTTCCAATCGCTATGGTGTTGGACCCAATCGATCACGGTTTTGACGGCGTCTTCGCCCGAGAGGACGGCGCCTACGGCGTTATCGAGGTTATTGTCGTGGAGAGCGAAATCGACGTCGCCGGCTTCGATGAAGAGTGCGAAGGGACGGGCGGGATCGGCCGAGAGGAGGGTGATCGCGGCTTTGGTGAGATCGACCAGGGTTGGTTGTTCGATCAAATCTTGATGCGAATAGTTTTCGGCTTTGGAGCGGATACCGTCGACTGGGTCGTAATTTCCGTCGGCGGTTTGGTAGGGGAGGTGATCGAAGCGATCGGAACCGAAGCAGGCGAAGAGGCGTTTCTTTTGAGCCGCGGCGGTTTGGGCGGCGGATTGGAGGGCTTGGGCGGCGTTCGTTCCGTTTGAGGGCTCGACGACGACGTATCGCCCGCCGTTTTTGGCGTCGATTATGGCGCGATCGTCGGCGGTTAAGTATGTGTTACCGGGGACGACATTTTTACCTTGTTGGATTGTGAGGACGGCGCGGGCGGCGATTTTGCCGAAGCCTGTACCCATGACGACGTCGAGTCCCTGGTGGATCGGCTCATGTCGCGTCGTTTGGGTGATGCTTTGGAGTCCGAGCATATCGCGTGCGAGGTCTTGGTAATCGTCTCGGGTGACGTTGTGCGCGTACATGGCGGCTGGGGACGCGTGGCAGAACGGGACCGAGGTGACGGTTCCGACTTTCCATCCGGACTGTTGCAATTGTTGAAACAAGGTGGTTTGGAATTGACCGTGATCGTCGACGTTGATTCCGTCGTCGTACATTTTGACTCCGGTGGCGAATTCTCCGGCGCTTGGAGCGGAGTCGGTGACGGCGTGGGGGATACCGCCGATTTTGGCGAGGATTTCTTTATCGAGCGCGTTCATCGCCTGACCTTTGATGTAGCCCGGGGCTTCGAGTCGTCCTTTGGTCCAGGGGTTTGGGCCGGCGATGCGCGGGTCGTACCCTCCCTGCATGCTGTCGGGTGGGATCATTACGGTTTGATTATTCACATCGGCGATGTTTTTTTCGTGCGACGGGGATGTGACGTAATAGCCGTATTGCAATTTGGCGCCGGGGATGTCGTCTTGAAAGACGAGCCCCGAGCCTTTTCCCTCGTGGTAGATCGTTTTGGAGCGGACGATCGCGGCGGCGCGGGTCGTCTCCCAATCCATACCGTCGAACCAGATGATGAAGAGGTGTTTAACTCCGTGCGCAACGGCGTCTTTTTGAACGAAATATAAGTCGGATTGATCGGCGTATTCGGCGTTTGGGTCGACGGTGCCGGCGGGGATTGTTCCGAAGAGTTCTTGAACGCGTTTGGGGTCTCGGTATCGGCTGTTCGCTCCGACGACCTTGTCGAGTCGGATTTTGGAACCGAAGGCGTAGACGGGGATCAATCGGTTGGTGTGGCCGCGGTGATTGGAGAAGACGTCGTTCGCGGCTTGCGAGCCGAAGTGGTAGGCGCGTGGTATTTTTTGATCTTGCGTGGCGATCGCTTTGGCCTGGAGATCTTTGAGGACGTCTTGGCCGCGCGTCGGTTTGACGGATATCAAAGCGGATGAAGCCGCGGCGGCGACGAGGAGACCGAGCGAGATTTGTCGTAAGGTTGTGCGGGGCGGGATCACTGGGGCGCTCCTGGCGTTGAGCATCGAGGGAAGATCCAGGTACAAGCCGATGCGTCGGTACGGGTCGATCGTCGAGCGGCGGTTGGGGGGTCGGTGTCGATCGTTCGGGTTCTGGAGTGATATTAATCGCTCGGGGGGATGAAAACGACGTGGGATTGCGATGAAATCGGCGTGAAGCGTTGGGAAATCGGTTGAGAGAGGGTTTGGAGCGAGGGGTTGATCGTGTTGGTTTTGGGAGCGGGTGGACGTTTTATGGGCGGTTCGATCGTGAAGTTGTTGGTTCCGGGGCGATTAGGGCGCACAATGGATTTGTGGCGTCGCGGGACGATTTGGGGCGATTCGCGAGCCGAGCCCGCTCGAGGGGTGTCGGCGGTCGGTTTGAATCCCGCGGCGTGTCGATCGCGTCGTCGAGCGGAGGCATCACGTTGTTACGAGACGTATTGGCGATCATCTTGGCGGGGGGCCGCGGGTCGCGGCTGGAACCGCTGACGAGGGATCGCGCCAAGCCCGCGGTCCCGTTCGGCGGGATTTATCGGATCATTGATTTCACGCTCTCGAATTGCATCAATTCCGATCTGAGGAAGATCCTGGTACTGACGCAATACAAGGCGATCAGCCTGAGCCGGCACATCGACCAGGGGTGGAGTTTTTTGTGCCGCGAGCTCGACGAGTACATCGAGGTGATTCCGCCGCAGCAGCGGATCACCGAGCATTGGTATCAGGGGACGGCCGACGCGATTTATCAGAACGTTTACACGATAGAAAAGGCGGCGCCGCGGGACACGCTGATTTTGGCGGGCGATCATATTTACAAAATGAATTATTCAAAGATGATTGATTTTCATCGAGAGATGAACGCCGATTTGACGATCGCGTGTTTGCCCGTTCCGCGTAAGGAGGCGACCGAGTTCGGTGTGATGAAGATCGACGGCGCGGGGGGGGTGACGGGATTTCGCGAGAAGCCGCGCGATCCCGAGGGGATGCCGGGGGATCCCGAGACGGCGCTCGCCTCGATGGGAATTTATATTTTCAATACGAATTTGATGTATGAGTTGTTGTTTCAGGACGCGGCGAAGAAGGAGGGGAGTCATCACGATTTCGGCAGGGACATTATACCGGGGATGTTGGGTACGCACCGGGTGTTCGCGTATCCGTTTCAGGACGAGAATCGGAAGAAGGCGGCGTACTGGCGCGACGTGGGGACTCTCGACGCGTATTATCAAACGAACATGGATTTGATACAGATTGATCCGATTCTCAATTTATATGATCGCGATTGGCCGATTCATACGTATCAGATTCCTTCTCCGCCGCCGAAGTTTGTGCACATCGAGCCCGAGCGTCGGGGGGTGGCGTTGAATTCGGTGATTTGCCAGGGGTCGATCGTATCGGGGGGGCAGGTATACCGGAGCATTTTATCGCCGAACGTGCGGATCAACAGTTTCGCGCTCGTGGAGGATTCGATTTTATTCGAGGGGGTGGAGGTGGGTCGGCATGCTCGGGTGCGGCGTGCGATCATCGATAAGGACGTGAAGGTTCCGGCGGGTTTCGAGCTCGGCTGGAACCGCGAGGTCGATTTGGCGCGGGGGCTTACCGTCACCGACGAGGGGCTGACGGTCGTTCCCAAAGGCGAGGATCTCGAACGGTTCGTTCCCCAGGGGGGATGACGCGGCGATCGGGTTTACGCGCCAACCGGCTCTCGATCCGCATTTTGGAAAGTCGAGACGCCGATCGAAATCGCGCATACGGCGGCGATTATCGTTCATGTGAAGAAATATCGCAACGAAAGGCCGGTCGGCGCGATCGCTCCGAGTGTTATCAATCATTTACATTAAGATATAACGTTTTGATGTGTATGAAGTGGTTTTTATCGCGTATCGAGGGAACGCCGTCGCGGAAATTGCTGGCGATGCGATCGATTATGGTTTAGGATCGACTGGTATACTCGACTCCTCTATCTCCGCCGAAATTGGAAAATGAAAAGCCGTTTACTCGATTTGTCACCGATTGATCTCGAGCGTGCGATGGCCGAGCGCGGCGTTGCGGGTTATCGCGCGCGGCAGATTTGGAGTTGGGTGATCGATCGCCGCGCCGAGCGGTTTGAAACGATGACCGACCTGCCGCGAGCGCTTCGTGAGGAGCTCGACTTAACGTTCGAGATTTTCACCACCGAGACGATTACGCGATCGGTTGACGACGACGGAACGACGAAGCTTCTTTTGTCGTGTCGCGACGGTGAAACGATTGAAACGGTACTGATGGCGGAGGGGAGTCGGCGGACGGTTTGCGTGAGCACGCAGGTGGGCTGCGGGATGGGATGCGTGTTTTGCGCGAGCGGGTTGAAGGGGGTTGTGAGGAACCTGACGCGGGGGGAGATTCTCGAGCAGATCGTTCGCCAGCGTAACGCGTTACGCGAGGGTGAGCGGGTTTCGCACGTGGTGGTGATGGGGATGGGGGAGAGCCTGGCGAATCTCGACGAGTTGCTCGCGGCGCTCGAGGTTGTTTGTGCGCCCGCTCCGCTCGGTTTGGGATTGAGTCAACGTCGGGTGACGATCTCGACGGTGGGTTTGCCCGATAAGATGAGGAAGCTCGCCGAGCTTGATCGCCGATACCATTTGGCGGTGTCGTTGCACGCGGCGACCGAATCGCTCCGCGACCGGCTGGTACCGATCAGTCACAAGGTTGGATTGGGGGCGGTGATCGACGCGGCCGATCGTTATTTTGAACAGACGGGTCGTCAGGTGACGTTCGAGTACGTACTTTTGGGGGGTGTGAACGATCGCGGCGAAGACGCGCGCGCGCTCGCGGAATTGATGTCGACGCGCTCGGCGCACGTCAATCTGATCCCTTATAATCCCGTTGCGGGGTTGGAGTTTGAGCGACCGAGCGACGCCGCGGTCGAGCGGTTCACGGCGATTCTCAAGTCGCGGTCGGTGAGCGTGACGGTTCGTAAGACGAAGGGACGGGTGATCGACGCGGCGTGCGGCCAGCTTCGCCGCCGGACGGCCGACGCGGGTTCGGAGCTTTTTCAAGGAGACCCGCTGGGAACGGCGCGGGAGTAGGTCTGAATGCGGCGCGGGGTGAAACGCGATCGATGACGTTGATATCAAGAGACGACCGATCGCGCCGCGGGACGAGAGACACGATCGATCTTAAACATAAAAAACTTTGTGAATGATAGGCGGAAGGGGAATTTCGTGTCGCAAGACGGTCCGACGCTGTCCGAGCAATTGGAAAGCACCGATCCCGACGTCCAACTGATGTTGCAGGTGAAGGACGACGTGCACGGAGCGTTCGAGGTGCTTGTGCAGCGGTATCAGGACCGGTTGTTGGGCATCATCGTACATTTGGTGGGGGATGCGACCGAGGCCGAGGATTTGACGCAAGAGGTGTTTCTGCGGATTTACAAGGCGCGGAAGGGTTACAAGCCGCGGGCGAAGTTTTCGACGTGGTTGTTCACGGTGGCGAACAATTTGGTGTCGAATTATCTCAGGTCGAAGGGTCGAAATCGGCAGGTTTCGCTCGACGCGGGGGCTTCGGGTTCGCAGGGGGTTCCGGCGGGCGAGCGGGTACAGGCTTCGGGGGGTACGCCGTCGGCGCAGATGCGTCAGGCCGAGCTCGCCGAGGTCGTGCGGCGGGCGCTTGATAATTTGGGCGAGGATCAAAAGCTCGCGGTATTATTGAACAAATTTGAACAGATGAAATATGCGGAGATCGCCGAGATCATGGGGAAATCGGAGTCGGCGGTGAAATCGTTGCTTTCGCGCGCTCGGACGAATTTGCGGGAATCGCTTGAGCCTTATTTCAAAACGGGGGCGAAGACGATCGAGGCGCCCCCTCCGCAGCGCCGGCACAAGCCGATCGATCCCTCGTTCGACGAAGATTGAA
>JAKBCQ010000191.1 GCA_021807585.1 Planctomycetota bacterium
AGACTGAGATTTGCCACTCTCGGCGCCTGAGAGGTCGCCAAACGACGCCCGTCGACGACCGGCCGATCTTCAAGGTTCCGTAATCCGGACGTCACCCGCACCTCGATCGCGCCGACGAGATGCTCTCGCGACTCTTCAAAAGAAGCTCTTTCTGGAGTGCGGTCCGGCGAATCGGGCGCTTCCGCCAAGATCTCGTCGAGTCGTTCCTCCTTCTCAATAACCGCGTTCTGGAGCGCCGCGGCGATCGAATTCAAAAAACTCGCGTTCGAGTCCGCGACGATCCTTTTGTTAGATAGATAATTATGCCATCATCTCTTGGATCACCTTGGCGGGCTCGACTCCCGTCAGCTTTTGATCGAGCCCCTGATAACGGTAAGTGAACCGTTCGTTGTCGAAGCCGAGCAGCCGCAACATCGTCGCGTGGAAATTATGAATGTGCACGGGATCCTTCACAACATTGTACGAGAAATCGCACGTTTCTCCGTGAATATGACCCGATTTCGATCCCCCTCCCGCGAGCCAAACCGTGTAACACCGGGGATGATGATCGCGACCGTAATTCTCGTGCGAAAGCCCCCCTTGCGAATAAATCGTCCTGCCGAATTCGCCTCCCCAAATCACCAGCGTTTCGTCGTAAAGCCCCCGGCTTTTCAGATCCTGGATCAATCCATAACACGGTTGATCAACATCCTTGCACTGGCTGGGAAGCCGACCCGCGACGTTCGAATGCGTATCCCAGTTGTTGTGATAAATCTGAATGAATCGAACGCCGCGCTCGACGAGCCTGCGAGCGAGCAGAACCGAATGCGCGAACGTCCCCGGCTTGCGCGCCTCGTCGCCGTAAAGCTTGTAAGTCGATTCGGGCTCCCCCGCGACGTTCGTCAGCTCGGGAACGCTCGCCTGCATGCGAAAAGCAAGTTCGTATTGCTGGATCCGCGTGTGCGTTTCGGGATCGCCGATCGATTTATAATTGATTTCATTGAGCGCCTTCAGCCCGTCGAGCGTATTCCGACGGACGTCGGTCGAAACTCCAGAGGGATTGTTGATATAAAGAATCGGGTCGCCCCCCGATCGGAACGATACCCCCGCGTGCGTTCCAGGAAGATATCCCGCCGACCAAAGCCGCGCCGAGATCGCCTGAATCTGCTCGGTGTTCGACGGTTTGGCGACCAGAACGACGAACGTCGGCAAGTTGTCGTTGATCGAACCCAAACCGTACGAAACCCACGCGCCCAAACAGGGACGACCCGTCACTTGATTACCCGTTTGCATGTAGGTGATCGCGGGCTCGTGATTGATCGCCTCGGTTTGCAGGCTGCGCACGAAACAAAGGTCGTCGACCATCTTCGCAGTGTGAGGAAGAAGCTCGCTCACCCACATGCCGCTTTTCCCGTGTTGGTTGAACTTATATCTGGATGGCGCGATTGGAAATCGTTTTTGACCCGACGTCATCGTCGTCAGCCGTTGCCCCTGCCGGACCGAATCGGGAAGATCTTTATCGTACCAATCGTTCATCTTCGGCTTGTAATCGTACAGGTCCATCTGCGGCGGTCCGCCCACCATATGCAGATAAATAACATGCTTCGCCTTGGGGGGGAAATGAAGCGCCGGAGCGGGGATCGACTCGGCCCTCGAAGGCTTTCCGCCGAGAATATCGCGACCGAACAGAGTCGCGAGCGCCGCGGTTCCCGCGACCCCCGCGGTCCTGCCGAAGAACTGCCGACGCGTCTCGTACCGAACGTATTCCTCGAAAGGATTCATGGCGCCGCCTCGATTTCCAATAAAAGATTGATCTTCGCCGGATCGCGTCACGTTACTTGTTCAAAACCTCGTCGAGGTTCATCAGTTCGTTGCAAAGCATCGTCCACGCCGCGTGCTCGACGGGATCGAGCGAACCGTCGCGGGGGGATTCTCCCGTTTCAAGCAGTTTTTTCGCGTCATCGATATGATTCTTGTAATGCATAAGAATCTGTTCAAGAGACGCGATCGCGATCCGGTTTTCCTCGGCCGAGAACGATCGCGCCAAGAGCCGCCGCGTGATCATATCAAGTTTCGCTTCGTTCGTCGCCCCGGCTTGCTTGAGGGCGATTTGCGCCAGATTGCGGGCCGCCTCGATATATTGCTCGTCGTTCAAGGTGACGAGCGCCTGGAGCGGCGTGTCGGTACGTTCCCTGCGAACGGTGCAAACCTCGCGGCTGGGGGCGTTGAAAACGTCCATCGAAGCCGGAGGCGCTGCGCGTTTCCATAGGGTGTAAACGCTGCGTCGATACAGGCTTTCGCCGTGATCGCGGCGATAATTCCGGGTGTTGCTCTCGGGCATCGCCACCGCCTCCCAAACGCCTTCGGGCTGATACGGACGGACGCTCGGACCGCCGATCTTGGCGCTCAAAAGCCCGCTCACGTCGAGCGCGTAATCGCGGATCATCTCGGCGTCCATCCGGAACCGAGGCCCGCGCGAAAGCAGCCGATTCGCCGGATCCTTCTCGATCTTCGCCGCGGTCGCCGCGGCCGACTGGCGATAAGTCGCCGACATCACCATCAACTTATAAAATCGCTTGACGTCCCATCCCGATTCGCGGAAATCGACCGCGAGATAATCGAGCAGCTCGGGATGCGAAGGCGCCTCGCCCGTGATCCCGAAATCTCCCGTCGTGCGCACGATCCCCGAACCGAAAAGCTCTTGCCAAAATCGATTCACCGTCACGCGGGCCGTAAGCGGATGTTCATTGGATACGAGCCAGCGCGCCAGCCCGAGCCGATTCTTGGGATAATCCGCCGGCATCGGAGGCAGAATCGCGGGAACGCCGGGCTCGACCTTGTCGCGACGCTTGTCGTATTCGCCGCGATAAAGCACGTACGCCGACGCGGGTTCGTTTCGTTCATTCATCACATGAGCTTTCGTGCCGCGTGATTCGATTTCGCTCCGTTCATGCGTCAGTTCGTTCACGCGTCGATCGGCCGACTTGTAAGAATCGTCGAGCGTCGCCAGCCACCACGCGAACAGGTCGTTCCTCTCGGAATCGGTTCGTTTGTCGACGGGTTTGGCCGCGATCGCCTGAACGATCGACGTGCGCGCGATCGCCTGGATCTCGGCGGCGTTGAGCGCTCGACCGTAAATTCTTAAATCCTGCAGCGCGATGTCGTCGAGCCGCGAACCCTCGCTTCGTTGCGCCAGCTTGAACGGCGTTTTGGTGCGAGTCGTCTCGGAAAGCGCGTTCACGGGATATTCGACGGCTTTCGATTCGCCGTTGTAATAGATCTTCACCCCCTCGGCCTTCGCCGATCCGTCGTATACGACAAGGACATGCGTCCACTCGCCGGGCTTGAGCGGCTCGCGAGCGATCACCTTCAAAGCCTTATCGGGCCATTTGTGAATGATATGCGTGGCGACTCGGCCGTTCTCGATCCACAAATCCCAGCCGCGGTGATCGTCGCGCTCGTCCATTCGCGCATAAGCGCTGCCCGTTATTTCACGTTTGGGGATCTGAATCCAAACGCCGTGCGAAAACGGTTGATTCGTATCAAAATCCCCAGGCTCGGCGATCGCGACCTCAACCCCCGGACTCGCGACAAAGGCTTGATCGGCGATTTTGCCCGGCTTCCACTTCGTTCCCGCCGAGAGATCGAGCGTGCGCGGCTTGCCTTCGACTTCGATTTTCAATTGGCCGCCGTTCCCCTCGGAAAGAGGAGCGTGGAACGCGAGCGAATCGGTCGGAATCTTGGCGGGAAATTCGTTCGGTTTGAGCGCCGCGAGCCAGCGATCGAATTCGGCTCGAGCCGCCATTTTCCGCTCGATCACCTTCGCCTTCGCCGCGGCGATCTCGCCGTCGATCGAATCCCACCGCGGCCGATCCTCGGGCTTGGGCACGAACAGGATCGGCGGCGTGTCTTTGATGTTGCCGTCCATCGCGTTTTGCGTCGTGTTGTTAAAGTACGCCGCGAACGAATAAAACTCGCGTTGCGAAAGCGGATCATATTTATGATCGTGGCACACGGCGCATCCCGCGGTCATCCCCAGCCAAACCTGCGCGGTCGTCTCGGCGCGGTCGCGGTCGTAAAGAACGCGGTATTCCTCGTCGATCGCGCCCCCCTCGTTGGTGGTGATGTTGCACCGATTAAACCCCGACGAGATCTTCTGTTCGAGAGTCGCGTTCGGGATCAAATCGCCCGCAAGCTGTTCGACGGTGAATTGATTAAACGGCATGTTCTGATTAAAAGACGCGAAAACGCGATCGCGATACGACCACATTTCACGGAAATTATCGAAGTGGATGCCGTGGGTGTCGGCGTAGCGCGCCGCGTCGAGCCAATATCGGCCGCGGTGTTCGCCCCAACGGGGAGACGCGAGCAGCCGATCGACGAGTTTCTCATAAGCGTTCGGCGCGGCGTCGTTCACAAATCGTTCGACGTCTTCGACCGCGGGAGGAAGGCCCGTGAGATCGAGCGCGAGCCGCCGCGCCAGCGTGCGACGATCAGCCTCGGGCGCGGGGTTTAGCCCCGCGGCCTCGAGCTTTTCCAGAATGAAGCGATCGATCGGGGTTTTCACCCATAAATCGTTCTTCACGTGCGGAAGCGCGGGGCGTTTTGGCGGAATGAACGACCAATGCGGTTCGTAAGCCGCGCCCGCCGCGATCCAACGGCGAATCACATCTTTATCATGAGCCGACAATTTCTTTTTGGTTTTCGGCGGCGGCATGACCTCGTCGGGATCGTCCGAGAGGATTCTGACGAGCATTTCGCTCTGGTCGGCGTCGGTTACGTCGATCGCTCCGGCCTTGATCGCGTCGTCGCGGCGATCGAGCCGCAGCTCGGCTTTCCTCGCCGCGCTATCGGGACCGTGACACGTGAAACAATGTTCTTGTAAGATCGGGCGAACGTCGCGATTGTACGAGAGCGACCCCGCGTCGGCCGCGACCGCGAATCGAGCCGTGAAAACAAAAACCGCGGCGATCAAAAGACGATTCATACAAGATCCTCGTCGTCGAGAAAGCGGAACGAGTCCGACCCGAAAATAAGTTATAGATATCATGATGTCTGGTTCTCTTTGGCGATCGCGACGCCTCGATTTTTAGCCGCCGGGCGTCGCTTGATCGCCAAGCTCCAATACCTGACGCCCGACATGACGTGACGCGACATCGCGCGGGCCGCCGCGGCGCGATCTCCGGCGACGAGCGACTCGACGATCGCGAGATGCTCGCGTGATTCTTCGGCGATGCGATGTCGGATCAGGTCGAGATCGCGATCCCACGACAAATCGCGGAACGCGCGAAAAAGGATCTTCAGTCGATTGATCTCGTGCGCCAAAAACGCGTTGCCGCACGACCGCGCGATCAGATCGTGGAGCCTGCTGTCGAGTTCGCGCGCCCGATCGATCCGGTCGGGGGGCTCGGCGTCGTTCACGTCGATTTGACTCCTGAGATCGATTTCAAGAGCGCCGAGGCGATCAGAATCGATCCGTCCGCACGCTCCCCGGACCGCCTCACATTCGAGCGCCCTCCGCACCTGGCAAACCTCTCGAACGTCGCGCGCCGTCACCTCGCGCACGACCGCGCCGCGGTTGGGGTTAAGATCGATCAAACCCATCGCCGCGACCGCGATCAAAGCCTCTCGAATCGGCGTGTGACTCACCCCAAAGCGATCGGCGAGTTCGCGGGTGACGAGCCGCTGGCCGGGCTTCAGCCGTCCATGAAAGACGTCCGCCAATATCGAGGAGACGATCGCCTGCCTGCGAAGCCCATGATCGGCCTGAATCGGCGCCTCGGCCTGTTTCATCAGGGAGCTTTTCAGAATGGTCTCCATCGCGTTTGATCGCTCCTAATTCGAGTGTTCCGGTGTTCCTTAAATCCGACGTCGCGAACGGGGGTGTTCGGATTCCACGGAATGACGAAGCGGAGTGATTCTTCGAGGAAAGCGGCCTATATCGGATCGAAAGCGACGCGAATCACGCGCCCATATTAATCTCGTCCTACAGGGCATTCTATCGGGCGATGCGTCGGCAAGTCAAAGAGATTCTGTAGAATTCCAACAGGAAGGTCATCGCGGCCCAAAGCGTCGGCGACGCTTGGAGAGGATCGATCCACGTGTCCT
>JAKBCQ010000192.1 GCA_021807585.1 Planctomycetota bacterium
CCGGCGCATGGTTGATCCTGGCAATCTCGTCAAGTCCGACGATACGGTGCTTACCTCGATCGTCTCGTTCGATCCGCTTTATGTTTATTTCGACGTCGACGAGCATACCACATTGCGTATTCAACGGTTGATTCGAGAAGGGAGATTGCCGAATTACGAAAAGGGGGAGTTGACGGTCGCGGTCGGGCTCGCCGACGACGACAAGATTTTTCCCCTCAAAGGAAAGCTCAACTTCAGCGAGAATCAGCTCGACAGCGCGACCGGAACGTTGCGCGTGCGGGTTTCGATCCCAAACATCGAACCGAGGATCCTCTCGCCCGGAATGTTCGTCCGCGTCCGTTTTCCCGTCGGCGCGGCTCATCAGGCGATCGCGGTCGATAAAAAAGCGATCGGTATCGATCAGGGGCGTAATTATGTTTACGTGGTGAATTCAGAGAACAAAGTGGAATATCGCAGCGTCGAACTCGGCAATGAGACCGAGCACGGCAAGCGGGTGATCGAATCGGGCGTCGCCCCCGGCGACCGCGTGATGATCGGCGATTTGCAACAGGTTCGACCTGGAGAGACGGTCGTCGTCGGCGCCGTCGAATCGCATAGACGCGCTGCCGGAGTGTCCAAAAAGTCGAAGGGGGCTCCTCAGGCGGCCGTCGTCAAGTATCGCAAGCCCGTCGTCGAATCGGTGATCGACTTCGAGGATTTTATCGGTCAGACACAAGGAGTTTACTCGGTTTCGACCCGCGCCCGCGTCAGCGGGTATCTCGATCGCGTTTACTTTCGCGACGGCGATATGGTAAAAAAAGGTGATCTCATGTTTTTGATTGATCCGCGCACATATCAAGCCGATCTTGATCGAGCCGAGGCGGCGCTGGCGCAGGCTAAGGCGCGATTTGATCGACTTGAGAAGGATTATCAGCGTGCGCGGAGCCTCGCCGAACGGGGCGCTCTGAGCCCGCAAGATTTCGATCTCGTCGACGGCGATCACGCCGAAGCCGCCGCGGGTCTTCAGATCGCGCAGGCGAATCTTGATCTGGCGAAGCTCAATCTCGGCTTCACCAAGGTTGAAGCCGAGATCAGCGGACGTCTGAGCAGGCGGTTGGTCGATCCCGGAAATCTCGTTCGCGCCGACGACACCATCCTCACGACGATCGTCTCGCTCGACCCGATGTATGTTTATTTCGACGTCGACGAACGCACGCTGCTCAAGCTGCGCCGGCTACGCCAGAAAGGTCAATTCAAAACCTATCAAGAAGAAGACAAGAAAGTACACGTGGGGCTCGCCGACGAGGACGATTATCCTCATGTCGGTCGGATCGATTTTCGCGATAACAAACTCGACCCCAACACGGGAACGATCCGTGTGCGTGCGATTCTTCCCAACTCCGAGCCTCGGGTGTTTCATCCTGGTATGTTCGTCAAGGTGCGGCTGCCGACGAGCGGCGTTCGCAAGGCGCTGATGATCGACGAGGAGGCGACCGGTACCGATCAAGGGAAGAAATATGTTTGGATCGTTCAAGACGCGCCTCCCGCCCTGAAATTGCCTCCTTATATCGCGGTTCGCAAGGAGATCGAATACGGCCCGTTGCGCGATGGAATGCGCGAGGTGAAAAGCGGAGTCGACGCCGAAGATCGCGTGATCGTGCAGGGATTGCAACGGCTGAGGGAGGGAGTGCGGGTTGATCCACAGGTGTTGACTCGAACGCGCGTCAAACCCGCCGCGGCGAAATCGGCGACGACCGTCGATGATTCGACGGTCAAGCCCGCGAAGGCCCCGGATTCCACGAGCGGTTGATCGACGCGGCGCGTTCGCGCGGTTTCGGAATTGAGTCGATCGGCGCGGGTCGATCGATCGAAAGATTTAAGAATCAGTTAATGAGATCGTTCAGATTGTTTGATCCTTGATGACGGTTGGAAACGGCGGGAGACGAACGGATTGACGGTGGTGCGAGAGCGGCCGGGGCGAACGCGGCGTGACCGTGGCCGAGGCATGGTTTACGACAATCGGGGGCGACGACCTTGATTTCGCGGTTTTTCATCGATCGGCCGATTTTCGCGACGGTGTTGTCCATTGTGATTACGCTGGCGGGGGGGATCGCGCTGTTCAACCTGCCGATCGCGCAGTACCCGCAGATCGCGCCTCCGACGATCCAGGTGAGCTGCAATTATCCGGGCGCGAGCGCCCAGGTCGTCGCCGAGACCGTCGCCGCGCCGATCGAGCAGCAGGTCAACGGCGTCGAGAACATGATTTACATGTCTTCGGCTTCGACAAACGACGGTTCGTATAGCCTCGACGTGACTTTCAAGAACGGCTTTGATTTAAATCTGGCGCAGGTGTTGGTGCAAAACCGCGTCAATCTCGCGGTGCCGCTTTTGCCCGACGTGATCAAACAGACGGGGGTGACGACCAAAAAACGATCTCCCGACATCCTCCTCGTCGTCGCGGTCAACTCGCCGATCCTTCCCGGCGAATCGAAACCGCGATACAATCAATTATATCTTAGTAATTATACTTACATGAAGATCCGCGACGTGATCGCGCGGCTGCCGGGAATCAGCGACGTGTTCATGTTGGGTCAGCGCGATTACAGCATGCGGATCTGGGTCGATCCCGACCAGCTCGCTTCGCGGAACATGACGGCGTCGGATGTCGCGCGGGCGATTCGCGAGCAGAACATGCCCGTCGCGACGGGACAGATCGGCCAGCCTCCCGTGCGGGAGGGACAGCCGATGCAGGTGACCCTCAGCACGCTCGGCAGGCTTTATACCACCGAACAGTTCGGCGAGATCGTCGTCAAAACCGGCCCCGAAGGTCGAATCACGCGCATCAAAGACGTCGCCAAAGTCGAGCTTGGCGCAAAAAATGAAGATATCAGTACGCGAGTGAACGGCAAGCCTTCGATCAGCATGGCGATCTTCCAGCTTCCCGATGCGAACGCGCTCGATTGCGCCGACATGGTGAAGGCGAAGATGGAGGAGCTCAAGGCCGATTTTCCGAGAGGGGTGGATTATGAGATCCGTTACGACACGACTCCGTTCATTAAAGAATCAATCGACGAGGTGTTCAAGACGTTGCGCGAGGCGGTGATTTTGGTTGCGGTCGTCGTGCTTTTGTTCTTGCAGAATTGGCGGTCGTCGGTGATTCCGCTCGTCGCGGTTCCGGTGGGGATCATCGGCACGTTCGCGGTGATGCTGGCGATGGGTTTCAGCATCAACAATCTCACGTTATTTGGTCTCGTGCTCGCGATCGGCATCGTCGTCGACGACGCGATCGTCGTCGTCGAATCGGTCGAGCATCACATCGAGCACGGGATGAATCCGCGCGAAGCGACGATCAAGGCGATGGACGAGGTGTCGGGGCCCATCGTCGCGATCGGCCTCGTGCTGACCGCGGTGTTCGTTCCGTGCGCATTCATCAGTGGAATCACCGGGCAATTTTACCGCCAGTTCGCGCTCACGATCGCGACGTCGACCGTGATCTCGGCGATCAACTCGCTCACGCTCAGCCCCGCGCTCGCCGCGATGCTGTTGCGACCGCGCGGTCAGGTCAATCCCCGCGACGTTCTGCCGCGACTCTTCTACCTGGGTCTCGGCTGTTGGTTTGGGAATGCATATTTTCACCCATACATCAGAGTCGTCCCCTCGCTGAGGCGCGTCGTCGTCCCTCGGCTTGAGAGCCTGTCCGCGCCGATCCACGATCGAATCAGTTGGACGGCGTGGATCGCGACAATCCTGGCCTCGGGGTGCGTTTTCGCGCTCGCGACGGGTCCGCTCAACTGGCTTTTGTCGACCTTTTTCGCGGTGTTCAACCAGGGGTTCAAGCTCTTCACGCGCGGATACGGTCGACTCGTCGGGCTCCTCTTGCGGATGAGCCTGCCGATCCTGGTGCTTTACGGCGGCCTGATTTATCTCACCTATCATCGATTCGTCGAGACCCCCAAAGGTTTCATCCCGTCGCAGGACATGGGATATCTACTTGTTAACATTCAATTACCCGATTCGGCTTCGGCGGAACGAACGAACGAGGTGATGAAAAAGCTCGAGATCATCGCGCGGGGTTCGAGCCGGCGTTATATCGGCACGCCGTGGCATTCCCAGGGGGTTCCGGGTGTGCGATACACCCAGACGATCTCGGGGCAATCGTTCCTTTTAAGCGCGTTCGGATCCAATTTTGGATCGATGTTCATCATTTTGGATGATTTCTCGAAGCGGCGCGGTCCCGGGCTTTACGGCGACGACATCGCGAACAAGCTTCGCGCCGCGTTCGCCAATCTTGTTCCCGAAGCCGCGGTGACGGTCTTCGGTCCTCCGCCGGTGCGCGGGGTCGGTCGCGCCGGCGGTTTCAAGGTGATGGTCGAGGATCGCGGCGACGTCGGCCTGACGACCCTTCAGGAACAGGCCGATTCGGTGATGAACAAGGGTAACGAGCTGATGTCCCAGGCCAAGCCCGCGAGCGCGAAGCCCGCTTGGTGGACGAATCTGACTGCGCAGCTGGGGATGAGCGGCGACTCCGAGGAGGAACAATCGCAGCCGCTGCTGATCGGGTTATTCTCGGTATTTCGAGCCAACGTCCCCCAGCTTTTCGCCGACGTCGACCGCAAGGAGTGTCTCGCCAAGCAGGTTGAGCTCAAAGATCTGTTCGATACGCTTCAGATCTATCTTGGTTCGCTTTATGTCAATGATTTCAATCTTTTTGGTCGCACGTGGCAGGTGATCGTCCAGGCGGACGAGGCGCATCGCAACAAGCTCGAGGACGTCGGCCGCTTGCGAGTGCGGAACGAGCAGGGACAAATGATCCCGATCGGCGCGCTCGCGAACGTTCGCGAGCAGAACGGTCCGCTCGTGCTCACGCGGTACAACATGTATCCCGCCGCGGCGATCAACGGATCGGCGGGTCCGGGGGTAAGTTCGGGTCAATCGATGTTGTATGTCGAAAAGATATGTGACGAAAATTTACTCAAGGCGATGTCGATCGAATGGACCGAGCTTTCGTATCTCGAGCGGGAGGCGGGCGACACCGCGATGATCATCTTCGGATTTGCGGTGATCATGGTTTTCCTTGTCCTGGCGGCGCAGTATGAAAGTTGGGCGTTGCCGCTCGCGGTCATTCTCGTCGTGCCGCTTTGTCTTTTAAGCGGCGTGATCGGCGTGCAAATCGCCAAAATGGATATTAATATTTTTACTCAAATTGGATTCGTCGTCTTGGTGGGGTTGGCGAGCAAGAACGCGATATTGATCGTCGAGTTCGCCAAGGCGAAACGGCGGGACGGGTTGTCTCGCCGCGCCGCGACGCTCGACGCGTGCACGCTTCGGCTCAGGCCGATCGTGATGACGTCGCTCGCGTTTATTTTGGGGGTGTTGCCGCTGTTGCTTTCGCAGGGTGCGGGCGCCGAGATGCGCAGGACGCTGGGAACGACGGTGTTCAGCGGGATGCTCGGCGTCACGCTGTTCGGCATCGTGCTCACGCCCGTTTTCTTTTTTATTATTGATTATTTAAGCGAGACGAAGTTTTTCAACGCCCCGATCGTGAGATGGATCTTCGATCTGCCGTTTTTCATACTTCGATTCGGCTATCATCAGGCGTTCGGCAAGTCGAGAGCGCGGCGAGCCGCGGAGATCGCGGCGTCCAAACCCGAATCCAAACCCGATCCGATCGACCCCGCCGACCCCGCGATCCCCGAGCTCGTCGAGAAATAAAGAGACAACACTATGATTTCTCACTTTTTCATTGATCGACCGATTTTCGCCTCGGTGCTTTCGATCGTCGTCACTCTTGCCGGCGGGATCGCGGTGTTCACGCTGCCGATCGCGCAGTATCCCGACATCACGCCGCCGACGGTCGAGGTCGCGGGATACTATCCCGGCGCGAACGCTCAGGTCGTCGCCGACACGGTCGCGTCGCCGATCGAGCAGCAGGTGAACGGCGTTGAAAATATGCTTTATATGTCGTCGCAATGTACCAACGACGGCGCGTACACGCTGACGGTCACGTTCAAAGTGGGCGTCGATCTCAACATGGCGCAGGTTCTGGTGCAAAACCGCGTTTCGCTCGCCGAGCCGATCCTTCCCGATCTCGTCAAACGC
>JAKBCQ010000193.1 GCA_021807585.1 Planctomycetota bacterium
AGTTGGCGAGGTGTTGAAAAGCTCTTGCTCGCGTATGACGGCAGCTCGCTCTCGGCGGATTTTCTCGACACGGTGATCAGTTTCCTCGACCCGACGGTGCATGTCACGCTGGTGGCGATTGAAGAGAACGAATCGACCGACGATGAGTCCGAGCCGATGGAAGATGTGATCCGCAAAGGGGTCGAGCGCGCTCACGAGCTGGGACGTCGCGTCGATTCGTTGGTGATGCGCGGCGACGCGGGTCCTCGATTGGTGCAGGCGGCGCTCGAGGGGAAACACGACGCGATTTTTATGAGCCTGCGCGGCGAATATCGCGCTCTCGACACGATGGTTCTCGCGGCGACCACGCGTTACGTTCTTCAGCACGCTCCGTGTCGCGTCGTCCTCGGCTTCGCTCCCAAGTCGATCCAACCTCAACGCGGCTCGCTCGCTTCGACCGACGGCAGGGAGTCCGCTTCGGTTTTCGACGCGTGACGCGTTGCGAATCGACGCCGCTTCTCGCGCTTCGACATGGGTGAAGAAGATCTGCTCATAACGTTTTAACACGATAACATTTCCTGATCCAGGATGATGAAAGCGACCGGCCGGATTCGAGCCGATCGAACCGCCGCGGTAATAATCTTACGGATTCGGCGGAGTCGCACGTCCCCGCGCCTTGGAACAGGTTGTATGATAAAGGAAATCCCTTCGGAGACCGGGTCATGGCGCGCATCTTAGTCGTCGAGGATAGCTCCACTCAGGCTCTCGAGATTCAATTTCGTCTCGAGGAGGCGGGATTTGATGTTGAATGCGCCCGTGACGGCGGCGAGGGACTTGAAGCGGTCGGCAGGATTCGACCCGACGCGGTTTTGACCGATCTCGACATGCCCGTGATGAACGGTCTTGAGCTTGTCGCGATGATTCGCGAGCGGTATCCCGAGGTGCCCGTGATTTTGATGACGGCGCTCGGCGGCGAGGAGATCGCGGCGCAGGCTCTGTTGAAGGGGGCGGCGAGCTACGTACCCAAGCGGAACTTGCCGCGCGACATCGTCGACACGTTGCGCGGCGTGCTCGAATTGCGCGGCGCCAAATCGGCTTGTACGACGATTCCATCGACCTGGGTAAAATCAGAATTCCATTATAATCTTGATAACGACATTGATTTAGTTTCTCCGTTAATCAATTATTTATTAGAAAAGCTTTCGCGCGGCGGCTTTTGCGACGAGACGGGGCTGGTTCGAGCGGGCGTGGCGCTGAGCGAGGCGTTGACGAACGCGATTCATCACGGCAATCTCGAGCTTGATTCGGCGTTGCGTGAGGAGAACGAGGCCGAATTTTTCCGCCTCGCCGCCGAGCGTCGTCGATCGTCTCCATATTGCGACCGCAAGGTGATTCTGATCGAACGTGAAACGAGCGACGAGGTCGCTTATGCGATCCGCGACGAGGGAGCGGGATTTGATCCGTCGAAGCTCCCCGATCCCACCGATCCCGAAAACATGGAACGAGCGAGCGGTCGCGGGCTGCTCCTCATTCGCTCGTTCATGGACGTCGTCTCGCACAACCAAACGGGGAACGAAATCACCCTCGTCAAACGCCGCGACCCGCGCGTCGCTCCGCGATCGAATCAAAACCGCTAAAAATTAGGAAATAGCGATATAAGCATAAAAAGAGATGAAAATATGAATTTCAAGCGTGATTCGCCCAGGATTCTCACGTTCATCGCCGGGGGGTTGGCGGCGGCGCTCGGGGGGGCGACCGCGATCGGCTGGCACGTGCACAACGAGGCGTTGTTGCGCGTCCGTCCGGGTTGGATCGCGATGGTGTATAACTCGGCGATCTGTTTTATGTGTTGCGGGTTGGGGTTGATCGCGCTCGCGACGCGACGGTCGCGGTGGGCGTGGCCGTTCGCCGCCGTAGCCTTGGCGTTCGGAGGCGCGAACGTGGTGCAGATCGCCTTGAATCGCGATCTCGGCGTCGATCGCTTATTTGTAAAACCGTATATGACGGACGAGACGATTCACCCGGGAAGGATGGCGCCTTCGTCGGCGGTTTGTTTTGTACTCATGGGGTTCGCGCTCGCGATCGCGGCGCGACGAACTCCGTTCCGCTCGCGACCGCTTCTCCTCGCTTTGGTGGGAACGCTGCTGATGTCGCTCGGGGCGATCGGTTCGCTCGGATATATAATTGAACTTAAAACATATGATTGGGGCGTTCGAATACCGATGGCGTTTCACACGTCGATCGGGTTCGCGATTCTTGGGTTCGGAGTCGTTTGTTTCGCCTGGATCGACGACCGTGTCGCGGCGCGAGCGATCGCCGCGGAGACGACCTCGCCGCGTTGGCTGCCGATTTCGACGGGTCTCGGCGCCGCCACCGCGACGATCTGTCTGTGGCGGGCGTTGATCGTTTTGATCAACCTCCAGATTGAGCACGAGAGCGATCCCGTGCTCAAACTGGTCGTCAGCACGATCCGCAGGCATGTCGATTCGCGGGTGCGGGAGATGGAACGAATGGCGCACCGCTGGGAAACCGTCGATGATCGCTCCCTCGACGCGTGGCGGAAAGACTCCGAGTTTTATATCAAAAACGATTCAAGTTATCGCTTAATTGAATGGATTGATCCTTCATATCATGTTCAGTGGATCGCTCCTGAAACCGGAGTCGAATCCGAACGCGATCGCGATCTAAGCCGCGACGACCGCCGGCGCGACGCGCTCGACGCCTCCCGCGAACTCCGCAGGGTCGTCGTTTCTCACCCCGTCGCGATCGCCGACGACGACGACAAGGGGGTCTTATTCGTCGTTCCCGTCTCTTCCAAGGGGAAGTTCGACGGCTGGGTCGGCGGCGTTCATCGCGTTCGTTCGCTCCTCGAAAAGATTCTCGCCGAGGACGTTGAGCTTGATTTTGATATCTCTGTTTATGACGGCGACGATTTGCTTTATCGGAACGACGACGCGATCACCCTCGCGGGTCCGAGCGATGAAATAACAAATAATCAAGAGATTGAGGATCGAACGTTCGATCTCGGGCTTTACGGCGCGACGTGGCGAATCCGCGTGCGGCCGGGGCGCGAGATGATCGAGCGGGCGCGATCGTCGCCGCTCCCCCAACTCGTGCTCGGCGCGGGGCTCGTGATGTCGGCTTTGCTGGCGCTCACGGTCGGTCTCATGCAAATGTCGCGGCGGCGCGCCGTCGAGGCCGAGGCGAGCAACGCGCGGCTCGAAATCGAGATGCGCGAGCGGATACGCATCGAAGAATCTTTGCGTAAGAAAACAACGAGCCTTCGCGAAACGCTCGAGGCGATCGCCGAGGCGACGGCGCATCTCACCTCGGCGAGCCGAGAAATCCTCGCGAGCACCACCGAGCAAGCCAAGGGAACGCAGCAACAGGCCGCAGCCGTCGCCGAGACCGTGACGACGATCGCCCAAATCGCTCAAACATCCGAACATTCGTCGCAGTTCGCCAGGGGCGTCGGCGAATCGGTTCGAAAAACCGTCGAGATCGGCCGAGCCGGCGGCGAAGCCCTCGACGAAACAAATGATGCTATGAGCACGGTTCGCGAGCGCGTTAAATCGACCGCCGCGACGATCGTCTCCCTCTCCGAGCAGGCGAGGACGATCGGCGAGATCATCGCCGCGGTCGACGACATCGCCGAGCAGACCAATCTGCTGGCGCTCAACGCCGCGATCGAGGCGTCGCGAGCCGGCGAGCAGGGTCGAGGATTCGCCGTCGTCGCCGCCGAGGTCAAAACGCTCGCCGAACAATCCAAAAAGGCCACGATCCAGGTTCGACAAATCCTCGGACTGATCCAAAACGGCACCAATACCGCCGTGACCGCGACCGATCAGGCGATTCGCTCGGTCGACATCGCATGCGGGATCGTCGAACATGCCGGCAAGACGATCCAATTCCTTTCCGAAACGCTCGATTCAACCGCACAGGCCGCCGCCCGAATCGTCGCGTCTTCAGGACAACAGGCCGCGGGGATGGGGCAGGTCAACCTCGCGATCAAAAACATCGAACAAGTCGCGGTCCAAAACAACGCCGCGATCCACCAGATCGAACTCGCCGCTCGCCATCTCAACACCCTCAGCAACCGCCTCGCGGGGCTCACCTCGCACCACGCCGATTCGCCCCGCGCAGCGCCGATCGCGATCGAACCCCCCGCCCCGCCGCGAACCGTCGCCGTCAGAACCGCCGAGATCGGGCTGATTCGCTCCACATAATCGGATCAAACGTGTTAATTTTAGTAATAATCAATATCTTTAGTCTAAACTTATAAGGTTTTATCGCGTTAAAGTTCGCGCAGCGCTTTGACGACGTCGAGCCGGACGGCGCGGATCGCCGGGAACAGGCCGCCGAGTACTCCCATCGCCGCGGTCATCGCGGTCGCGACGAGAGTGACCGCCGGCCCGAAGCGGAAGCTCACCGTCAACTCGGTGAACGTGTTGAAATTGTTCGTGCCGAACGTCAGCGCGCTTAAGGGCAAAGTGGCGATCACTCCGATCAATCCGCCGAGAAAACAGATCAATATCGATTCAAATAAAAAACTCACTAAAATATCCATACGTGAAAAACCGATTGCGCGCATCGTGCCGATTTCGCGGATTCTCGAGTTGACCGCGGCGAACATCGTATTGGCCGCGGCGAACATCGCGCCCACGGTGAGGAACACCGCGATGATCGTCCCCGTCACCTTGAGAAACAGGCTCGAACGCGATTGCTCAAGAAAATATGTCGTTTCAGGAACGGCTTGAAGACGAAATTGCGCGTCGTTTTCGATCCGGGCGCTGATCGATCGGAAATCGTCGGCGGACGCGGCGCGAAGCTGCACGCACGACACCGATCCCTCTCGCGCCGTGTGTCGTTCAAGATCCTTGCGGTCGACCCAAACCTCGCTGTCCGCCGCGGTTCCTCCCGCGGTGAAGATCCCCACGACGCGATACGCCTCGCGCTCCCCCGTCCGCAACAACCCCCCGAGCGACGCTCCTTGAAAACGTCTGGATATACTTTGACTTACAATACACTCGTCCTTGCCGGGATCGAGATATCGTCCCTGTTTGAGATCGAAGCGAGGCCGGAGCCCGCGCGAAGCCTCGCTCACCCCGCGGACGATCACGTTGGCGCGCGTCCCGTCGATTCGTGCAACCACCGGAATGTTAAGCAACTCGAGCGCGCACAGAAGTTTGCCGTCGCGGTCGCGCGCGATCCCCGGAATCGTCGCGATCTCCTCGGCTTTGTCCAAATCGAATCCCCCGTTCGTCTCGTTCGTCGCCCCCTTGCGGATGATGATCAGATCGAGCGGATCCCCCGATACCTTGAGCGAATGCTGCAAACCGTCGACAAGCCCGAACAAAATGCAGCTCGACCAGACGACGATCCCCGTCCCCAGAACCGTCATCAACGTCGTCGTCCGCCGCACCCATAGATTACGAATATTATATTTGAGTGGTATCATATTGATATCATTATGCCTAAACAACCTTGCGCAGGCCGTCGATCACCGAATTGCGCACCGCGAGCACGGCGGGAACGATCCCGCTTAACAGGCCGATCGCCGCGGCGACCGCCAAACCCGCCAGAGCCGTCGTCCACGAGACGAAAAAGAACGGCAAAAATCCCGCCGAAAAGCGCGAAACGTCGAAAAAATCGAAGAGGAATTTCGACCCGATCGACCCCACGACTCCCCCCGTCACCGCGACCAACACCGATTCGGCGAGTACGAGAAACAGAATCAACACCTTGCCGAATCCGATCGCTCGCAGAACCGCGACCTCTCGCGTCCGCTCGCGCAGCGCCATCGCCATCGCGTTCCCCGAGACGCACAAAAGCGAAAACACCACCGCCAGCCCCACGTTGCGGATCAGAACCGTTAAATCGCCGGCGAACTCCGAAAACATCTTGAGAAACGCCTCCTCGCTCTGCGTCCTCGTGGGTGAATCACTATTAAGTGAAAGCGTGTCGATCTTTTTGCATAAAGCCGGCATCGCTTCGCCGCTTCTGCACTTGGCGACGATCGCCCCCGCGTTTCCCGCTCCCTTGCCCTTGAAATCGCGCTTCAATCCTTCTTCCAGATAGATCGGAA
>JAKBCQ010000194.1 GCA_021807585.1 Planctomycetota bacterium
CCCCCGCGATGATTCGCGATCGACCCGCGCTCGCCGCGGCGTCAAATTGGCTTGCGCTCGCCGTGTACGCGAGTCGACTCGTCGACGCGCCCGCGATCATGATCGACGTCGGCTCGACGACGACCGATCTGATCCCTCTCGATCGCGGCGGTCCCGGATGCCGCGGGCGAACCGATTACGAGCGGCTTCAGACGGGCGAGCTAGTTTACGCGGGAGTGCGTCGAACGCCGATCTGCGCGATCGCCGCGTGCATTCCCTGGCGCGGGTCGACGATCGGGATCGCCGCGGAATGGTTCGCGACGACGCATGATCTCTATTTAATATTGGGATCGATCATGCCCGACGATCGCGACCGAGATACCGCGGACGGTCGACCCGCGACGGTCGAGTTCGCACGCGATCGGCTGGCGCGTACGGTCGGCGCCGATCGCGAAACATTTTCGTTAGACGATGCGCGTTTACTCGCCGCGACATACGATTCAATTTTGATGGAAAGGCTCGTCGCGAACGCGCACGCGGCGTGCGAACCGACGATCGGATCGCCCCGATCGGCGGTGATAGCCGGATCGGGATCGTTTCTGGCGAGGCGAGTCGCCCAATGCGTGATCGCAACGCGGGAATCGATCGTCGATCTCGCCGAACATTGGGATCAAAATCGATCCGACTGCGCGTGCGCGGTCGCCGTCTCGATTCTTGCAAAAGAATATTATAATAAGTAGTATTATCTATATTATATTTCAATATATTATGAATATTTCGGTAATTAAAGTCGGTGGAAGTTTACTCGATTGGAACGAGACGGTCGATCGTCTGACGCGCGTCGTTTTTCGCTCGGGCGACGAGCGCTCGGTGATGATCGTCGGCGGGGGTAAGGCGGTCGATCGGATCCGCGCGATCGATCGTGCGCGCGGGCTGGGCGAAGAGCGATCGCATCGGTCGGCGCTTTACGCTCTCGACATCACGGCTCGAAGGTTCGCCGAGCGAATCAAGGCGAGCCGAACCCGCGGTTTCCGTTGCGAGATCGCCGCCGATTTCGCCTCGCTCGAGTCGCATTGGGATCGCGGCGTGACGCCAATTCTTCCACCGCGCCGCGTCCTCGACGAAGTCGAGGCTTCGGGCGAGCGCCCGCTCGAACATTCGTGGCGAGTCACGTCGGATTCGATCGCGCTTTGGATTGCGAAACGCTTGAACGCGAGACGGTTGGTGCTTTTGAAGAGCGTCGATCCGCCCGCCGACGCGTCGATCGATCGCTGCCGCGATCTCGGCCTCGTCGACGAGTCGTTTTCCTCACTCTTCGATCCTTCTATTCAGGTTCTCTTTTATAATCTAAGGTCGGGAAGCTCGGCGTTCCTCAACGGCGAATCCGCGATCAAAACCTCGACCGCTTAAATCAATAACATGAATATTCTATTGTTTTTTGAGACCGCCGCGGCGATCAAAACTTCAAATTCTTAAAATCAATGATCGACATCTCATTGATTTTGAAAATCGACGACGGTTCGTCGGCTTCGCGGATTTGCCGAGCGGCTTGAATCGCTTCGAGCGCACGACGAATCGATTCTTTCGACGAGCGCGATCGATCTTCGGCGGCGGCGAGCGATTCGATCGGCTCGCGAAGTGTCTTCCTCCGACGATCATTCGCGCGGGAACGATTCCCACTCGGTTCCGCGATCGCTACCGATTGCTCGGAGTTTTCCTTGAGGAAGAGGATCTCGCCGTGAACGATCGCGGTCGCGATCCGCTCGTATTCGCGAGCGATCGCGCGTTCATCCAAGGTCGAATCGACGAGCCGTTTGAGGCGATCGCTCAGCCGATCGATCTCGGCGATCGAAAGCGGAATCGCGACCGAAAGTCGCCTTCTGAGTACGGTCGAGCGATCGATCCAGCCGACTTTCCAAGCCGGAGCTCGCGTCCCGGTCGACCGAGCCGCCTTGGCGACGGGCGACGGTCCCGCCGCCACCCGACATCGAGTCAACAATACCGATACCATCATCGGTGAAAGACCTTGTTTTTGAACATAATCCCTGATATTCCCGGAATCTTCGGCGCGAACGAGGTCGATCAGGTCGTTCGTCCAGTCGAGTTCTTCGGCGAGAATTTCCCAAAACCGCCCGCTCAGTTCGCGGGGAGTCGCGACGGGATCGAATCGAGGCGGAATCCGCCGCAATCCCTCGGCGAGCGCCCGCGGATTGCGATGCCCTTGCTCGGAAAGACCGCGCCTCGATCCCAGATCGAGGTCGAAATCGGCTCGACTTATAAGCGGTTTCGAATCGGCGAACGGAATCGACTTGAATGATATTTCCCTATGTTTTGAGATGAACACGTCTTTTAATATTTGTCGCCGGTCGAACGACTCGCCTCGTCCCGGCCCGATCGTCACGATCATCTTGCATAATGGGCGTGATGAACGCTCGTCGGGCCACGATAAATGGAGCTTGTGATCCTTGGAGGCGTCGATCGAAGGCAGCGCGGCCTCGATCGCGTCGGCGTAAGTCCCTCCGAATGCGTCGGCGATCTTCAACATACGCCTTGCGCGATCGCGAAACGCCTTCGCGTCGATGAAATCAACGATCCCCAGTGGACGCTCGTCGGCCCCCGACTTCGCTCCCCCGGCGATTTCCATCGCGATGTGAAACCGAAAACCTCCGAAACGCGCGTTCAGTTCTCGTTCCAAAGAATCAATCAATCCCAGCGTCGATTCGCGTTCCGCCGCGCTCCAAAGCGAAGGCGTTACGATCAACACAAGGTAAACATTCGATAAGATCTCTTGGACGCGATCCCCCTCGCGACGCGGCGGAGGAGGCTTTATATAAGGATATACCAGAATTCGATAAGCATATTCTCGTTCATTCGATTTGATTTCGATCAAACCGGCGTCGACGATCGGCGCGACCGCCCCCCCTTTTCCCGCCGTGAGATATTCGCCCAAGATCGTTTCGTTGGGGCAATTCCCGCCGTGTTTTAAGCATGCTCGCGATGACCGGAGTGCCGCGAGGCACTCGATTTCGCCCGCGAGAACGACGGGTTCGGAATCGGCCGGCGTACCCCCCCGATCCGGCTCAAACGCGTACCGACTCGGCCATTCAATCAAATCGGCGGGCCGGGCCCAGCCGATCGGCTCGCCGCCGATCCTGCCGATCAAATACCAATCCCGCCGATTCGTTTGATCGTGATATTCGTCTCGTATATATAAAACTTCATCAACAGACGGCGACTCGATCACCGGAATCCCCCCCAACGGATCGGTCATGCACACGAGCCCGGGTTTGACCGCGAAAGCCTGGCGAACGGGACAGCCGCCGCGGCGAACGATCGACTCGCGTGCGGAAAAGGGCGCGCTCGCGGCGCGCTCGCCGCGTCGTTCGCTCGTGATAATCCGCCGGGTCGATTTCGATCGCGATCGTTCCGGTACACCCGATACGGGCGACGACCGCCGTACCTTTGATTCAACCAAGAAAAACGTCGCGACGATCAACCCGAACATCACCAAAATCCAGAGCGACGGCTTGCGATCCCATAACGACATGCCGACCCCCGCGCTTCCAATCCCTTCCCCAACGCCCGCGCACCGCAATCACACCACGAAGCGCGAGCGGCGACGGAGTTCATCTTAAGTCGAATGTGGGAGCGACGCACGCCAAATTCTCGACCCCGCCGGCGAATCCGCAATACCCGAATCTATTAAAATCCAGTAATCAACTTACGTCAACATGCAGTTACTTTTTAGATAAAAGCTTGGGCGAATGGTATCGATGCGATCGCCACGCGGCTTTTAAGCCGATGATACGGCGCGATTCGCGAGGGTACGCCGTCGATCGGTCCGATTCCATCGGGATCGTCAATCGATCGACCGGCCCCGCGCGAGCGGTCCTCCGGGGCTGATGTGGGGCCCCGTTCCAAACAGATCGATCCGCTTCGCCTTGGCGAGATCGACTCGTTCATCGAGCAAGCTGACCTCGAATTGACGATTGCTCGAAAGTTGCAGCGGCAAACGTACCGTGAATTTGCTGCCGAGCCCGGGCTGGCTGTCGAGCTCGACCTCCCCCCCCAACAGCCGCGCCAACTCGCGAACAATCGAAAGCCCGAGCCCGGTCCCCTGGTGCTCTCGTGTCAGGACGTCGCCCCCCTTGTTATTTTGAATCGCCTGGCGGAATTTCTCAAAGATCGTCTCGCGATCCTCGGCGGCGATGCCGATCCCGGTATCCTCGACCTCGATCACAACGTACCGCCCCTCGGCGCGGGCCGAGAGCGTCACCCGGCCCCCCTCGGGTGTGAACTTCACCGCATTCGTCAATAAATTATATAAAATTTGACGAATCTTCCCGGGATCCTGCCGCAACAGCGGAATCGCGTCGTCGAGATCGCACTCGAGATTGAGATTCTTCCGCTCCGCAATCGGCCGAACCAGATTCGTCAATCCCTCGCACACGTCTCGAATCGAAAAATCCTCGACGTGAATCTCCATCTTGCCGCTTTCAATCTTCGCCAAATCAAGAATGTCATTGATCATCGTTAATAACATGCGACCCGACGATTGTATGTTCGTCGCGTATCGTCGCTGCCGGTCCGATAACTGATCGGCGCTCGAAAGCACCTCCGAAAACCCAATGATCGAATTGAGCGGAGTACGTAGCTCATGGCTCATCGTCGCCAAAAAATCGCTCTTGATCCGATTCATCTCAAAAAGCGCCAAATTCGCTTGCGCCAGCTCGTCGACCTTCCGATCGAGATCTTTATTCACATGTCGTAACTCTTGCTGCATCGCCATCAGGTTATGCAACATCCGGTTGAACGCGTGCGAAAGCTCCTCGAATTCGTCTCCCGTCTGAATCTGGCTTCGAATCGACAGCCGGCCCGCGGCGATCGCGTTCGATACGTCTTGCAAATGCTTGACCGGCTTGACAATCACGTAACGTACGATCACGTAAGAGGCCACCATCGCCAAAATCGCCGTCACGAGCGCCGTCGAAATCAAAATCGCCCGATTGCGATTGATTTCTTTATTCGTTTGATCCATCGCGATCTTCAACACGATCGCGCCCGCGAGTTCGTTCGGCTTGGCGAACGCGAATTTACCGTCCCCCAACTTGAGCATCGTGTGCTGCTTTTTGGTCCCATGACATACGACCAAACACTTGGGGTCGAACGTCACCGCGCGAATGTATTGAAACTCCTTACGACCGGGAGGAATTCGCCAAAATTCCCGCGATGTCCCGTCCGAAAACACCCCGCGACGGCTCGGCGCATCACCCGACGACGTCCCGGCCTCGGCGAGCGACGCCTTGAGGAATCGCTTCAACGCCTCCTGCTCAAATTCATCCTTCGGCTTCTGATCATTCGATCCGTCAGGCTTCAATATATGATACGTATACCCGGTCTGATCGTCGTGCGACGAACTTTCCGAAAGACCGTCGAGAAACGATTCCAGATTCTCACCGACGACATTCTTAACATGTAAATTGGCGACAATCTGAGGCACGATCATCCGCGCCACTTTGGTGTTTTGTCCAAGAACCAAACTCTCGGTCTTTTGCCCGTACCAGTAAAAGCTCAGCGTCACCAATATGAGAATGCCGCCGCCGAAAATGAAGCGACACTTCCGCTCCAAACTCGTCTCGCCGAGCAAATGCTTGAAGCCGCGATACGACAATCCCCTACCCTCCCTGATTCGATCATACCGCGAACCGTCGCCGTTTCGATCGCGACCAAGCCTTCTCGAACGAGAGATGTCAATCCACGCCGGCGAACGCTAACGTTATTTTGATCGCCGACCTCTATCAACCGCGACATCGCCGATTTTTTCATCCTAACCGAAATCGGCCAATCGAGCCAGTCCGTCATGGACGGAAGTTAGGCAAATGCGAGAGTGCATCGTTTCGCGTATCTCCAACAAGATTCTCCATCTCCCGGCGGATCCCTCTCGTGCTCGGCGTCGATGCGTTATACGATCGGCCGAATCGCACTTTCATCCATGTCGGCACACACTGTTCAAAGGGTTTCTCAGCATGGCCAAGCCGTACGACGCCGCGGGCAAGGAACTTATGGAGCTCAAGCCCGAAGC
>JAKBCQ010000195.1 GCA_021807585.1 Planctomycetota bacterium
GAACATATCTTGAACCTTTACGGCGCAAAGGCGGGCGATCGAGCGTCGTTCGGGGCGCAGTGTTTGATCGCGCGACGGTTGATCGAGCGCGGGGTTCGCGTCGTCGAGTTGTTCGACGTCGGGTCGAACACGAATTGGGACAGCCATAACGACATTGAGGATCATCGTAAATTGGCGCGGAACGTCGATCGACCGCTCGCCGCGCTCGTCAAAGATCTCCGTTCACGGGGTTTGTTGGACGAGACGTTGATCGTCGGCTGCTCTGAGTTCGGCCGCACTCCCTGGCAAGATCTCACCCCCAAAGGTCGCGGCCATCACAGCCGGTGTTTCACGTGTTTCCTCGCCGGAGGCGGCGCCAAACGAGGCTTCGATTACGGTGTATCCGATCATTACGGCGATAAGCCCGTCGAAAACCCAATGCATGTTCATGATATGCACGCGACAATCCTCCGCCTGATGGGGCTCGATCACGAACGGCTCACATACCGCTATTCGGGACGCGATTTCCGCCTGACCGACGTTTACGGGAACGTCGTCGACGCCGTGATCGCGTGACGAGAAACCCCGAAACACGGAAATCGAGATCCCCAATCGTACTTGGATTCCGGTAGATTAAAGTCGTCCGGCGCGTCTCGCATCAGCTTTTATGTCGATTTAATGAGAATTATGATCATGATTGAAAAAATCAATAAGACCGACGACGAGTGGCGGGCCGTACTGACCGACGAACAATATCACGTGTTGCGCCGCAAGGGGACCGAGCGCGCGTTCACGGGGGCTTACTGGTCGACGAAAACTCCCGGCGTTTACGTGTGCGCCGGATGCGGCGCCGAGCTGTTTTCGTCGGAGGCGAAGTTCGACTCGGGGTGCGGTTGGCCGAGCTTCGATCGACCGATCAACGGCGAGATGATTGAGGAACATCGCGATGTGAGCCACGGGATGATTCGGACCGAGGCGACATGCGCCCGGTGCGGCGGTCATCTGGGGCACGTTTTCAACGACGGACCGCCGACGACGGGGCTGCGGTATTGCATCAATTCGGCTTCAATTGAGCTCGATGGATCGAAAGAGAAACCGTGATCGCGGCCGCATCCAAGCCGCCCCCATTTCAACTCCAAATCGTCGGCAAAATCAATTGATCTTATATGTAGGACGATTATGACATATGAAAATCTTTTTTGAATAAGAAGATAGGCGGATGATTCATCCGCCTATCATTAAGGTCACGGGCGCCTCGGAACGAATCCTTCCAACCGATCAGCCTTCGTTCGGTTCGTCGAGATCCCCAACCCGTCGAGATCTCTCGAAGACGAATCGCCGCTTGTCGAAGCGAATGGGGCGTTACACACGGCGTACGAATCGCGTCATGCGAGGAAACCCGCCGGGAACGACGACGCGGACGAACTTTCGTCCCATGAGCGACATCTTGAAGCCGTCACGAATCAAAAGGAACTGATATCCAGGTTTGGGCGGCAATGAGACCGCGATTTCGGCGATTCCGTTCACCGCGGCGCCGTATCCGACAAGCTTGCCGGAGTCGAAAACGTCGATCGTCCCCTGATATAGCCGATCAAGAAAGCCGAACGGCTTCCGCGCCAGCACGGTGAGAAAGAACGGTCGTCCTTCGACGACGACGGGATTCGACTTGACCGCGAAGTACTGTGCATTCGAGATGCTGATCACCCCTGATCGTACGGATCCGTAAGGAGAATTGGCCTGCAAAAAGGTGTACCCGGGCCTCGTGGGCGTAATCACGAACTTTGCCGATCCGTTCTCGATCGACGCTGAACGCGTTCCTTTTATATCGGGGCTACTCAACGCGACGACTCCGCTCGCGTCGGTGACGAGATTGCCGTACACGTCGTAAACTCCCACGATCGCCTCGAATGGGGTGTTGACGAATTCGGTTCGCGGCAAGGGCGAGAAAGCGATGTGATTCGCCGCGGCGGGGAGAACGATCACCGTATCGGTCTGCAACAGGCCGTTCCCAGCTCCGGTGATCGTCACAGTTTTGTCGCCCTCTTGAAACAGAGTCAGGTTAAACACATGAGAGCCGTTATCCGCCGAAACGAACGTGTAGGGCGCGGGCAAGAGGGCGCGGGGATCGGAGGATGCGAAGGAGATTGTTTCTCCGATCGTCCCCGGAACTGCGAGCGTGAACGGGACGCCCGCGGTCGTCGTGATCGTCACGGGGCTGGGCGTGGGAGGCGCCGATGTAAAGGGGTTGATCGAGAAAACGACGGTTGTAGGGTAGACGCCCGTCGGATATTGAATGTTTGTGGAGAAGTTCCCTTGATCATCGAACGGATATCCATATACCAGACCGTTGACGCTGATTCCGGTTGTGGGATTGGTTGTGCTGTTCTGATGCAGAAAGGCCGAATAGAGATTCGACGTCGATCCGGGAGAGTAAAACTGGTACGGCGGAACGACGGTCGACGCGGCTTGGCCGCCCAGGTCCACATATGAAGTTGGCGGGGGTGTGACGTTGGACACGGTTGCGATCAGAACCTCGCCCCCCGACGCGGTTCCTCGGTAGATATTGAACGATGTCGCCGCCGTGGATGAAACCGCGGCCCAGTTGAGCGTGATCGCGTTCTGACCCGCGCCGACGGTCGCCGCGACTTCACGCGTGGGAACGGTTTCAAGCCCTCCAGGTCCAACTGATGTGATCAAGTAATAATAAGTTTGGCCGGGGGTGAGCGAGCCTCCCGAGATCGTTCCGGGAGTCGGATCGGCGGAGAACTGAAGCGGGTTGACGAATTGCGAGGGGGAAAGCGTACTGATTCCCCGGTTCATGGCCGAGACGATCACGTTTTCGATGTTTCCCAACGCCTTCTCGGCGTCTCCCGTGTTCGGCAGAGAGATGACGTTGGGATCGATCGTGTTGGTCGCGAAAACTCCGTCGCATCCGAACACCATCTGCGAAGGAGTTTCCGAAGCCGAACTCGCCGTCGCAAGCCACGCGGGCATCGGCGGAAGCGTGGAAACGTTGGTATTGGTTGAAAACATAGGATCATAAACATAAAACGTTTCGCCGTTGAATTCGCCGCCCGATCCCGTGAGCGCGAGGACGGTGTATCTCGTGCCGCCGGTCTCCCATGAGGGGACGATCGAGACGACGTTTCCCGCGAACGTGGTCGGTCCGTACGATGGATTCTGCGGATCTTGAATGTAGGTAAAAGTATGGGTTTGATAATAACTGAAGAAGTTATTAATCACCGGGGTGAAATACGTGCTGAGCGGATCGAACCCGTAGCTGTTCGTCGGCGGCGCCGTATTCCGCGGCGTCAGTCCGGGATCGGTGAACGTGGTCGTATTCGCGCCCGAGACCGATCCGATTAACTGGAATGCGCTGAGCGCGGGAGGGTGAGCCCCGGTATTGTCGGGCGGCAGGCCGACGCCCCGGTAGATATTGTATCCGGTCGTATCCGAACTCCCCGCTACGAAGGGGTTGTTCTGTCCCGAACCGATTTGGATCCCCGTATAAGGCTGCCAGTTGAGCACGACGCTCGACGTGTTGTTCGAGATCCCTCCCGCGTAAGCGAGATTGGCGCTCGGCTGCGTCTCGCCCGAGGCGCTCGTCGCGGTAATCAGATAATAATATGCGGTTCCCTGCGTGAGCCCGCCGTTTCCTCCCGTTCCAACGGCGCCCGCGGACATCAAGTTGGGACCGTTCTTCTCATATGTTCCAAGGATTGTTTGGGGAGCGACAAGCCGCACCTGATCGCCCAGGCTGTTCTGTCCAAGCTTCAACGATTCCAAAAACGCCGTGTTGTTTGTCGTGAACGCGTTACTGAACCTCGTGAAGAATGTGGATCGATCGGCCGACGTCCCCACCGTGGAGAGCGGATAAGGCGCTGCGTTCGACGACGTGACCGTGTACGTGAAACCGAGCTGATCGATCTCCGAGATATCGACGTCGAGCGAGTATTCCCCCGCGTCGACTCCGGTCGTCTGCTGGAGATTTGTCAGTTCAAAGAGCGAGAATGTATCGTTGGGATTCGTCGAGACCGACGGGACCGAGGCGAAACCGGTATTGTTCGCGGCGTTGAGTTGAATCTTCAATCCCGCGTTCGGGCCGACGAACATCACTGCTTCGCCCGCGGAAAGTTGCTCGGCGGGGATCGGGATCGAAACAGTGACATTCTGTTGATTCGTCGTCGACGGATTGCTCAATGTAATCATGGGGAGCAAGCCCGATGTCGGATCATTTTGATACGTGTAGACGCCCGAATTCTCGGCGAGATACTGCTGTCCCGCCGACGAGGGGGTGGTTCCGAAGATCGCGAGCTGAACGCCCAGATTGGCCACCGCGGCCGGGATCTGGAACTCAAACGTCGTCAAGGTCGCGGGTGTCACACGACGTTCGAGCTCGTCGATCATTACCCGGCGACGGCGCGGGGTTCGGCGATCGATCGCGTGTCGGGAGGTTCGATTGATGCCTGAGAATCGCGTGATCAGTTTCATAATCATCTCGTGTGTTGCGACTTTATTAATGAGTTATCGCGCCGCTGATCCGCATTCGGATCGTGGTGATTCCGGTCGACCGAAGGAGCGATCCTCCAGGTAGACCGAAACCTATCAATGCGCGATTGAAGCGAGCGGCTCGAAGCGAGAATCTCAAAGATCAACTTCATGTGGTGATCCATGGGTTGAGCCATGAGAGAACGCACGATACACACCCAAGCTATACTTGGCGTACGCTACAAGCAATATAATACAGGGCCGGATATTCTGCGCAGTCGTCGTATTTTATCATCCCCGATTCGATTCGAGCGGCGCGAGTCGTCGACCGACCGTTCTCGTTCGAGCGGCGCGGTCGACGATACGCCGCGAACGGAGTTCTCCCGTCAGGGCATACTAATCATTACACATTAAAAACTTCATAATTTGAACTTTGGATATTCTTGTCTATAGCGCCGTCGCTCCCGCGAGCGTTCCGCAAGCCGCCTGGATATCGGCGCCCCCCGAATAGCGACGGACGACGGGCTGGCCGAGATGGATCGAAAGGAGATCGCGAAATCGCTTCAGTTCGTCGGGTTCGGGGGGCTTGTACCTACCCGTGGGATCGACGACGTCGATCAGGTCGAACCGGACGCGGATCCCCGCGAGCAGCTCTCCCAGGTCGCGGGCGTCGTCCTCGCCGACGTTAACTCCATGAATGCACACGTAACTTAGCATAACGCGATCGTTCCGGGCCCGCGCGTGGCGCGCCGCCGCGGCGACGACCTCGCGGATCGGTGAACGAGCCGCGACCGGAACGAGCATCGCTCGCTTTTCATCACTCGCCGCTCCCAGACTGATCGATAACCGAAACCGACGCTTCTCGGCGGTGAAGCGATCGATCTCCGGAACGAGGCCGACCGTACTGATCGTCATCCCCCCTCCCCCGACCGAGCCGCCGAATGGGCACGAAAGCAACTCGGCCGCGGCGAGCACGCGATCATAATTGAGGAACGGTTCTCCCATCCCCATGAATACGACACCCGTCACGCGTCTCCCCTGAGAAACGGCTCGCGCCCGCGCGTGATGGAATTGATCGACGATCTCCCACACCGCCAGGTTACGTCGACTCGTCATTCGCGCCGTGGCGCAATAAACGCATCCCATCGCGCAGCCCACCTGCGACGACACGCACACGCTGACGGCGCCAGGCTTTTTCAAAGGAATCAACACAGTTTCAATCGATAATCCATCTGTCGTGCGCAGGAGGAGTTTTTCGAAGCCGTCGAGTTTAGACGTGGAAACATGTTCTAATCTTAATCTGGGAAGCGGATCGACGGCGCGGATCGTGAGTCGCTTGGGAATTTGGAACGATTGATTCCACGCGACCGGATCGAGAATCTCTCGGCCGATCGTCGCGGAGAGCCAGCGTCTCGCGGTCGCCTCGGACTCTCCCAGGCGTGTGATCCGCGCCAGAAATTGCACGGGATCGTGATCGCGCGGGTCGATATCCGCGGCATGACTTTCCGGTTGAATCACGAGATCGATCGCCCCCCAAATGGGTCCAGGTTCCGCGCACTTGATGATTGCGGCGTCAACCAGAGAAGTAT
>JAKBCQ010000196.1 GCA_021807585.1 Planctomycetota bacterium
GTTTCACGAGGATTTGTACGCGTTCGCTAAAATCGTGCAATCACTCGCGGAATGTGTCGAGGGATCGAGGGTTTGGCTCGACGATTTATCGCGGGATTTGATCGATCTCGTCGAAACACGCGGCGAAAATGACAAAGATTCGATCGATTTTTCGGGACTTTCGGCTCGCTTATCACCGCACGCTCATAATGAACTCCAGATGCTGAAAAGGGGGGGCTGGTCGAGAGAAGATCACTCCGATTTCGTCGGTCGCGCGTTTGTTTTCAGTCAATTTGATGAGTTCGTCGCCGCTCGCACCCGTCGCGGATCGGGAGGGGTCTTTTGGATCGAGGGGGATTCGGGAGTCGGCAAATCGGCGCTGATCACGCATTGGGTCAATCGAGACGCGGCTCTCCATCCCACTTTTTTTTATAAGCATCGGGACACGCGAGGCGAGTGGTGGAAGATGATCGATCATCTGATCGTTGATCTGTCGCGCCGATATCATATCGAAGAATCGGCTCCAGTCGATCACGAAGAGCGAATTACGTATTTTGCGGAATTGCTTGGTAAAATCGGCGATCGTCATCGCAACGACCCGAATTGGCGCTTGACGATCCTGATCGACGCGATCGATGAATCCAACGATTGTCACAAATCGATCATGGCGATCCCGCGATCGAACCTTCCCCGAGGGGTTTTCCTCGTCGCGACTTCACGGCCGATCGCGAGCGATAAGTCGAATAGCCTACATTTACTTCAAGAAACCGATTCTCTCAAGCGTTTTCATTTAACCGCGAAATCGCCGGAGAATCTCAAAGATATGGCCCGTTTTTTCCAGAAGCAAATCGCCGGGATCGACGACCGATCGGCGGTCCAACTGGCCTCGAATACCAAAGGATTTTTTTTCATCGCGCGAATGATCGTCAACGATTTGAGGAAAAAACGGTATTCGCAACAGTCCGCCCTGGATCCTAACAACCCCGTGTGGGGGAGTGACGCAGGAGATGGGATTCTCCAATTCCATCGGCGTTCCTTTGATCGAAGAACCAGTAATTTGGACCCCGAAATGAGAGCGGATTTGAAGAATTTGCTCGCGGTTCTCTGCGTCGCTCGAGCTCCGCTCGACGAGACCGAGATTAAGAAGATTATGTCGAAGTCCGGCGAAGCGTGGAGTACCGATCGTTTGGATCAATGCGTCGATAAATGCGATTGGTGGATCGATCGGACGGTTCACACGAATGATGAGACCGGAGTGGATCAAGCGTATCTGAGTTTAAATCATAAGAGCGTTTCCGACTTTTTGCTCTCGAATCCATTGAGTGGTCCGTGTCGGGATATGGAGAGCTCCGCTCACGGTCGCATTGCTCGTTATTATCTGAATGAGAAGGGAACAAAGTTATGGAGAAACATGCACTCGTACGCGATCGCGTTTGCTGTTCGTCATATGATTGATTCAAAAGACGATGATTTATTAAAAACGGCGATGGGGATTCTGAGCGATATCGAGTATCAATCGGCGACGATTGGAAAGCGTTGATCGATCGGGCGGATCGGTTCAAATCGGTTTCGATCGGCGCACGATCGAGAATGAATGAACACGGACAGGTTTGGTGAACGAGATCCATCTCGTGTCGCGGTGATCCGGCGGCGATCATGCGGAACGAAGAGGAATCGGCGACCTTGGTCGTGTCGATACTATCTTTTGGGAACGACTTGGGAGATAATGACGCATAGAAAAGAAGAGAGCCCGCCGAAACGATTTCGCCTTCCGAGGCCCCGCCTAGATCCCGCCTTGAAGTTCGCCCGGGTCGGAATGAGGATAATGACCGATGAGGAATCGTCCCCCACGCGTCGGCGCAATCGGCATGACGGTCTTAATCGGCCAGTCTCTGATCGTCTTATCCGCCGCGCGGGTTTACGCCGCCGAACCGCCCGATTCATCCCCCAAAATCGTAATCCATTCCGAGGTTGCCGAGCCGAACCGGTCGAAAGACGCGTTCGCGCGGGAAGTGATTCCGTTCCTCGCCAAGCACTGCTATTCATGCCACGGCGGCGATAAGAAGAAGGGGGATGTCACGCTCGATCAGGACAAGACCGATCAAGATATTCAAAAACACCGTGACGTTTGGGAAGACGCGCTCGACATGATCCAATCGGGGGAGATGCCTCCGAAGAAACGCCCGAGGCCGACCGAAGGCGAAATCGCGCTTGTCGTTCGCGGCGTCGAGGCGGCTCTTGCGAACCTTGATTGCACGGGCCCGCGCGATCCCGGCCGGGTGACGATGCGACGGCTCAACAAGGTCGAATATAATAATACCATCCGAGATCTCGTCGGCGTCGATTTCAAACCCGCGGCCGATTTTCCCAACGACGACGTCGGCTACGGGTTCGATAACATCGGCGATGTTCTCTCGCTTTCGCCCCTTCTCCTCGAAAAATACTTAATCGCGGCGGATTCGATCCTCGATCAGGCGATCGTCAAGGTCGATCCCCCCTCCCCCGCCAAGACGAACATGGGGGGCTTGCGGGTTCGTCCGGGAGTGGGGGAGGAACGCCGCGGGCTTTTCATGCTGCAATCGAACGGCGCAGTTACCGGACAAATGTATGTGGAAGAAGGCGATTATTTCATCCATGCGGTCGTGTTCGCTCGGCCCGCGGGGGACGAACCCGTCCGCGCCGCGATCCGCGTCGACGGGGTGCTGCTGAAAGAATTCGAGGTCAAGGCCGAACGCGCAGCGCCCCAAACGATCGAGGCGAAAACGCATCTTAAGCAAGGGACGTCGCGGGTTTCGATCTTTTTCCTCAATCCGTATACCGCGCCCGAATCGTCTCAACCCGACGCGAAGACCGCGGTCGCAAACGCGGGATCGAAGCCGGATGATTCGAAAAAGAACGATTCCGCTTCGCCGGACCGTGCCGGCGGCAAGGTGGAAGTCGATCGCAAAACCGGCGCGATCGACAAGAGGACCGCGCGACGTCGCGGCGATTTAACGTTCGACGATTGGTTCAAGGATTCACCCGCGCGGCGTCGACTGTTCGTCCGGTCGATCGAACTCGACGGACCTCATGACGCTCCCCCTCCGAACTTGCCCAAAACTCATAAACGCATCATGGCGCATCGATCCGACGCCAAGCCCCGCGAGGCGGCGCATGAAATCGTCGCGCGGTTCGCCGCCCGCGCCTTCCGCCGCCCCGTCAAGCCCGATGAAGTCGAGAACATCCTCAAAATCTACGACCTCGCCGAGAAAGAAGGCGAACGTTTCGAAGAACGCGTCAAACTCGCGCTGGCGCGCATTCTCATCTCGCCCCACTTCCTCTACCGGATCGAACTCGACCCCGCAGACGCCAAACCGGGATCGACATACCTAATCAATGAATATGAACTTGCATCAAGGCTTTCTTATTTCTTTTGGAGCACGACCCCCGACGACGAGCTCCTCGGTCTCGCCTCGCGGGGCGAGTTGCGAAAGAACCTTGAGGCGCAGGTTTCGCGGCTGATTCGCGATCCCAAATCGAACGAATTGATCCGCAATTTCAGTTCGCAGTGGCTGACGACGCGGAAATTGGCGGTCGTTTCACCCGATCCCAAAACGTTTCCGAATTTCGACGACGAGCTGCGCGCCGCGATGGGGCGCGAGACCGAGCTCTTTTTCGAGGCGATCGTGCGTGAGGATCGAAGCGTGCTCGATTTTCTTGACGCCGATTTCAGCTTTGTGAATGAACGGTTGGCGAAACATTACGGGATCGAAGGAGTGAAGGGGAAGGAATTCCGTCGCGTCAAGCTTCCCCCCAATCGCGGCGGGATTCTCACGCAGGCGAGCGTCCTCACGCTTACCTCGAACCCGACACGAACCTCGCCGGTAAAGCGGGGCAAATGGATTTTGGAACAGATTTTGAACACCCCTCCGCCGCCGCCCCCTCCAGACGTTCCCGCGCTTTCGGAGGATCGCAAGCTGACGGGATCGCTTCGAAAAGTGATGGAACAGCATCGTGAGAATCCGATGTGCGCATCGTGCCATCGCCGCATGGACCCGATCGGCTTCGCGTTCGAGAATTACGACGCGATCGGCGCGTGGCGTGAGAAAGACGACGGCTACGCAATCGACCCGTCGGGGATCCTCCCCGACGGCAGGTCGTTTCAGGGACCGGGCGAACTGAAAAAAATCTTAAAAAGCAAGAGCGAATCGTTTCGCCGCTGTCTGGCCGAAAAGATGCTGACATATGCAACTGGGAGAGGTCTTGAATTTCAGGATCGGTGCGCCGTCGACATAATTCTGGCGGCGCTGAAGAAGCATGATGATCGATTTTCCACCCTATTGTTTGAGGTGGTAAAGAGCGAGCCGTTTCAGATGCGAACCGCATCGGGAGAACAGCCATGAAAAATGATCGAACGATCACGCGACGCGCCGTGTTGCGCGGCGTGGGGACGGTCGTCGCGTTGCCGTTTCTGGAATCGATCGCGCCCCGAATCGCCGCGGCCGCCGCGGCGCAAGGGAGCGCAAATCCTCCCAAGCGGATGGCGTTCATCTACGTGCCCAACGGCGTTCACATGCCCGCCTGGACGCCCAAGACCGAAGGATCGCATTTCGAGCTGCCCGAGACGCTCAAGCCGCTCGAACCTTTTAAAGACGACCTGCTTGTGCTCAGCGGCCTGACGTGCGACAAAGCTCGCCCCAACGGCGACGGTCCGGGGGATCACGCGCGGGCGTCGTCGGCTTTTCTGACGGGGACTCAGGCGCGGAAAACCGCGGGGGCGAACTTCCGCTCGGGAGTCTCGGCGGATCAATTCGCCGCGGCGCGGATCGGCGATCAAACAAGGCTCCCGTCGCTCGAACTCGGCATCGAACGATTCCGCGGAGCGGGGAATTGCGATAGCGGTTATTCGTGCGTTTATGAACACACGCTCGCATGGCGTAATCCCACGTCTCCCTTGCCGACCGAGGTCGATCCCAAGCTCGTTTTCGACCGGCTCTTCTCGGATCGCCCCGACGATCCTGAACGGCTCAAGCGAAGCCGGTTGCGGGGGAGCGTGCTCGACGCGGTGCTGGAAGACGCCAAGGGGATCTCGGGACGGCTCGGCGGCGCCGACCGTGAAAAGCTTGATCAATATCTCACGTGCGTACGCGAGCTCGAGGTTCGGATCGCGCGGGTCGATAAACTGCCGCCGATCGAACCCCCGTCGGGCGCGAAACGCCCCGAGACGCCCCCCGCCGATCTCTCCGAACACTTTATGCTGATGTGCGACCTGTTGGTGCTCGCGTTCCAAAGCGACGTCACGCGGATCGGCACGTTCATGTTCGCCAAGGAGGGGAGCGATCAAAAGTATCCGATGGTGGGCGTCAACGAAGGGCATCACGAACTCTCGCACCATCAGGGGAACCGCGAGAAGCAAGAAAAGATCAGCAAGATCAACAATTTTCATGTTCGACAACTCGCGTATTTAACCGAACGTCTCAAGTCGGTGCGCGAGGGGGGATCGACGCTTCTCGATTCGTGCATGATCGCCTACGGCAGCGGCAACAGCGACGGCAATCGGCACAACCACGACGACCTGCCGGTTCTCCTCCTCGGCAAAGGAGGCGGGACGATCAAATCGGGGCGGCATATTCGCTACCCCGCCGAAACGCCGCTCAACAATCTGTGGCTGTCGATGCTTGATCGGATCGGCGCGCACACCGAGAAGCTCGGCGATTCGACCGGTTTCCTCGCCGATTTGTCGTAACCAATTATTCCGATCGCTCCGGCGCGAATCGCCGCGGCGATCGCTCGCCGCTCGGCTCGCATTCATTGCGAGCCGACTTTATATTCAAATATTGCTTTATGATGATATCGAATCGCGCCGCGACGACGGCGGCGATCGCGTGATCCACATTCCTCACCATGTTCCTCAATCGTTCGGAGCACTCTCCATGAAAGCGCGTTTACTTTCTTTGATCTTGATAGGTCTAGCGATCGTCACGTCCTCGGCGCGCGCCGACGAACCCGTCGTGATCAAGCTTTGGCCCGAAGGCAAAGTTCCCGGCGAAACCGCGCCGATCGGCGAGGAGAAAATCGAGGGGAACA
>JAKBCQ010000197.1 GCA_021807585.1 Planctomycetota bacterium
GGATGCAATCGATTGGAACGCTTACGCGCTCGCGCGTTCATTAACCGGGTCGGTTCGCCGTGGGAACGAGATTCTCCCTTTCTTTGCGCACGGGTTTCCGAAAGGTTTGATCCTCTGGACAATGCGTTCCAGGTTCCGTAAAGTTCAGGACGTCGGGAGGATCGGGAGATCGCCGCGGGTGCGGCGATTTTGGTCCCACTCTCGGAAAACGCGTCGTCCCAGGTCGGGGCGAACCGGATTTTCACTAACGAGATGACACACGATGATTCGATCAATCTTGTCGTTCATACTCACGGGGGCGTTCGCGATACTGATGAACACGCAAACTCACGCCGCGGACGATCACCCCGTCGTCGTCATGGAAACCTCGATGGGCTCGATCACGATCGAACTCGATCGCGCCAAGGCGCCGATCACCGTCGATAACTTTCTTAAATATGTGGATGCCGGTTTTTACGACGATCTGGTTTTTCACCGCGTGATCCCCAATTTCATGATTCAGGGGGGCGGGCTTGATAAGAACCTGCGCGAAAAGACCAAAGGCGTGGGCAAGGGGATCAAGAACGAATCGGACAACGGCGTGAGCAATAAGCGCGGCACGATCGCGATGGCTCGGACTTCGGATCCCGATTCGGCGACGTGTCAGTTTTTCATCAATCACACCGACAATCGGAATCTCGACGCGGCGCCGGGGCGTCCGGGCTACGCGGTGTTCGGCCACGTCACCGAGGGGATGGACGTCGTCGACAAGATCGCCCAGGTTCGTACCAAACGAGTCGGCCCGCACGAGGCCGTGCCGGTCGAGACGATCGTGATCAAGAGCGTAAAGCTCAAGAAATAACGGTCGTAACGACGATTTCAAGAGATCGCGGGATCGACCGCGGCGGGGACGAGCGTTTCTTGATTCCCGCGCGGTCGGTCCTTAAGATAATGCATCCGTCGGGCTTCACCCCCTCGAGCCCCTTCGTTACCTCGACCGTTTTTATTTCGCACGCCGATTGTTGAAAGGAGATTCGCGAATGGCTCATATCGTCGCCGAGCCTTGCTTCGATTGCAAATACACGGATTGCGTCGTGGTTTGCCCAGTCGATTGCTTTTATGAAGGCGCGCAGATGTTATTTATCCATCCCGAGGAATGCATCGATTGCGAGGCGTGCGTCCCCGAATGCCCCGTCGAGGCGATCTTCCATCAGGATAACCTTCCCGAGGAATGGAAGGATTTCGTCGAGCTCAACGCCGAAGAGTGCCCGAAGTGCCCGGTGATCACCGAGAAGAAAGACGCGCTCGAGGGAGAGTCGTGCACGCCCGCCAAGAAGTGATCGAGACGATCGCCAACCGACACGCGCCGCCGCGTCGATCCTCCGTAACGAAGTTCGTTCCCTGAGCTTCTCCATTCGAACCACGATGAATCTCCCGGTCGAGATCGGCCGGGAGTTTTTTTTGAGCCGTCGCGGTCGATTCGCGAGCGACGAGCGCGACCCGATCAGCATACAAGATCATTATGATATATTAGTTTTGAATATATGGAACGGGATCGGTCAAACCGAGGCGTTCGAACGCGGACCGGCGAATTCGGCATGAATCGCACCGGCCGCACGCCTCGCCGGCGGGCGAAGGATCGTAACAACTATGCGTGAGCGAATAATCGACGCCGAGTTCGATTCCGCGGCGGATGATCTCGTCTTTCGTCAGATGAATCAACGGAGCGTGGACGCGGAACGTTCCCGTGCGTTCGACCCCCGCTTTGGTCGCGAGATTCGCCAGCGTTTCAAAAGCCGATAAAAACTCGGGCCGGCAATCGGGATATCCCGAATAATCAACACAATTTACACCAATAAATATGTTAAAAGATCCGAGCGTTTCGGCCCACGCGAGCGCGAGCGAAAGCATGACGGTGTTGCGTGCGGGGACGTAAGTGACGGGGATTCCCGACGCGATCGCGGAATCGTCGCGATCTTTGGGGACTTCGATCGAATCGGTGAGCGCGCTGCCGCCGAAGGCTCCGAGGTCGATTTCGAGTTCGAGGTGACGTTCGACTCCGATCGCCGCGGCGACCCTTCGCGCCGCGAGCTTTTCGACCGCGTGCCGCTGGCCGTAGCCGATCGTCAGAGCGAAGAGCGAGAAACCCGCGTGCTTGGCCTCGGCGAGCGCCGTCGCCGAATCGAGCCCTCCGCTCAAGAGCACGACCGCCTTTTCCCCTCGGCCTTGGGCCGGAATCTTCGCCTCGGATTCGCTCACATAAATCCTTTCCTGAATCGGTTCGAAACGATCGTACCCGCGGGAGATCACGGTGGAGGCGTGAACGAGTCGATCGTATCGAGACGCGCCGGGACGAACAAGAACGCCTCGGTTGAAGTCCGCGAACGAACGGACCGCGATCGGTCGGTTCAAAACGGTACGCTCGTCCCGGTTCTCTTTTGAAGAACACCAGAATACATAGATATTTATTATCTTATATATATTTACATAAAAATATAAACAGTAGGTCATTTCAAATGAAATCGGTGTCGGGGCGTCTGGACCGGCGTTTGTGATCGGCTTAGGATGTTCGAACTCAATCGACGGTCGACCCTATTTCCCGCCTGAAACAATAACCTCATGAGCGATTCCTCGAACTCGGAACCCGATTCTTACGCGTTGCGTCCCGAGGACGTTCAGGAGCCGCCGACGCGGCTTTTGGACGCGCTTCGGCAGGTCGGTCCGGGGCTCATTTTGGCGGCTTCGATCGTCGGCACCGGCGAACTGATCAACACGACGGGGATGGGGGCGCAGCAGGGTTATACGCTTTTGTGGTTGATCGTTTTGAGCTGCGTGATCAAGGTCTTTGTGCAGATCGAACTCGGCCGATACGCGATTTCGCACGGCAAGACGACGCTCGCTGCGCTCGACACGCTTCCGGGACCTCGGTTGGGAACATCGTGGTTGAGCTGGTTGTGGCTGTTCATGATGCTGACGACGCAGGCGCAGATCGCGGCGATGGAGGGGCTTGTCGGACAGGCCGCGGATATGGCGTTTCCGGGTTTCATGCCGCGGTTGGGAAGGCTTGTCGGGAGCGTTTCGCCGGCGTTCGGAGGCTATCTGGCGGATCACCCCGATTATTTTTGGGCGAGCCTTACGTGTTTCGCGGCGATACTGCTTTTGATTTCGGGAGGATACCGGCGGCTCGAACGCGTGACGACGCTGCTCGTTGCGATGGTGACGATTCTGACCGTCGCGTGCGTCGCGTGTTTGCCGTGGACTCCTTATCCGATTGATATGCACAAATTAATCAAAGGGTTTTCGTTCGAGTTGCCCACATCGGGGATCGCGCTCGCGTTTTCGACGTTTGGCATTACGGGGGTGGGGGCGAGCGAGTTGTTCGCGTATCCGTATTGGTGCATTGAAAAAGGATATGCGCGCTACGCGGGGGCGCGTTCGGCCGACGATTCGTGGGCGCGGCGAGCGCGGGGCTGGATGTGGGTGATGCAGGTCGACGCGTGGTTCAGCACGATCGTATTCACGACCGCGACGATCGCGTTTTACATCATGGGCGCCGCGGTGCTTCATCCCCAGGGTCTTCATCCCGAGGGAGTCGGGATGATCAAAACATTGGCTCAAATGTATGTAAAGCCGATCGGCGCCTGGACGAAGATCGTGTTTTTGATCGGCGCGTGGGCTGTGCTGTTTAAAACGCTTTACGTGGCGACGGCGGGGAACGCGCGGTTGACCGCGGATTTCCTCGATCTGGCCAAGATTCGCAAGCAGCCGACGACGGCCGATCGCGAGCGTGAGATTCGCCGCTGGCTCATCCTGTATCCGCTATTATCGCTCGTGCTTTATTTTCTCTTCCGCGAGCCGAAACGGTTAATCATCGCCGGGGGTTACGCGCAGGCGATAATGATTCCGTTGATCGCCGGCGCGACGTTGTATTTGCGGTATCGCGACCGCGATCCGCGGGTCGAGCCGAGCAAGCTGACCGACGTTTTGGCGTGGGTCGCGTTCGTGATCATTACGCTCGTAGCGGGTTTCAGCCTGATCAGCGCGTTTCGATGATTCGTTAAGTCTTCGTCAATCATTTAAGCGCAGCTCGCATCTTTTGATTGAACGAATGGAGAGATTATATCAAGCATACGATCAAGCGAGCGACCGATCGAATGATCATTTGAAAGTGTTCACGATATTATCAGAAGACCCTCGCTCGCGCGTCGGGTTGGTAAGATCGCGGCTCGGCCGCGTTAGGGATTTACGGATCGCGAACGTTTCGATAAACGGTTGCTCGATTACTTAGATTAACAAAAGCGGATTGATCATCGATTTCGATCGCCGTCTTGGCCGATCGCCTCGACGGGGCATTCCTCGACCGCGGCGAGGCACGCCTCGATATCGACGTCCACGGTGGGTTGTCGATAAACGAAGCTGTACCCCGCTCGATCTTGACGCTTGAAAAACGAGGGGGCGATCTCGCGGCAGAGCTCGCAATCGATGCACGTCGAATCGACGTAGAAGCGACCCGGAAGGTTTTCCGCCACTTTCGCCGCGCGATCGGCCATTGTTCGCCTCGTTAAACGACCTTGGAATCGATCCAGGTCATGAGGGCGCGGAGTCTCTTGCCGACCTGTTCGACGGGGTGATCGCGATCTTGCCGTCTCAAGGCGTTGAAGACGGGTCGATTCGCCTTGTTTTCGAGGATCCATTCGCGGGCGAACTGGCCCGAGCGGATCTCGTGCAAGATCTTTTTCATTTCGACGCGTGTTTGCTCGGTGATGATTCGAGGGCCCCGCGTGTAATCGCCGAATTCGGCGGTGTTCGAGATGCTATAGCGCATGTAATTGAGCCCGCCTTGATACATCAGGTCGACGATCAACTTAAGCTCGTGCATGCATTCGAAATAAGCGCTTTCAGGTTGATATCCGGCTTCGAGGAGCGTTTCGAACGCCATTTTGACGAGCGCGCTCACTCCGCCGCAGAGGACGACCTGCTCGCCGAAGAGATCGGTCTCGGTTTCCTCGGCGAACGTCGTTTGGAGCACGCCGCCGCGCGTTCCGCCGATTCCCTTGGCGTAAGCGAGAGCGAGCGCTTTGCCCTGCGCGGTGCAGCCGTCGCCGACGGCGATCAGGCATGGAACGCCGCCCCCTTTGACGAATTCGCTACGGACAAGGTGGCCCGGGCCTTTGGGCGCCACGAGCGCGCTATCGACCCCTTCGGGAGGCACGACCTGGCCGAAATGGATGTTGAACCCGTGCGAGCAAAGGAGCAGATTCCCGGGTTTGAGGTGGGGTTTGACGTCGCGCGTGTAAACTTCGGCCTGAACCTCGTCGGGCAAAAGGATGTTCACAAGATCGCCCGCTTCGGCGGCTTCGGCGGCCGAAACGGGCTTGAAGCCGTCTTTGATCGCGAGGTCGTAATTCGCCGATCCCGGCCGTTGACCGACGACGACGCGGCAACCCGAATCGCGCAGATTCTGGGCCTGCGCGTGTCCCTGGCTGCCGTAGCCGATGATCGCGATCGTCTTGTTTTTAAGCAAACTCAGGTCGGCGTCCTGGTCGTAATAAATCGTCGCCGGCATCCAAAAACCCTTTGCGATAAAACTTGTTCAAATCAAAAAGCAATCAATCACGCAAAACTGGAAATTAGCGACGCTCGCAGGTTGCGAGATTTCGCCGAAACGCGTTCGATCGTCGCGTGCTTGTGTGCGATTACAGGTTCGAGTGGCCGACGATCGCGGCCTCGGCTTCGTCGGGCTCGTCGGGCGCCGCATCGCTGAAGAGGCTGTCGCGTACGAGAGCGATCCGTCCCGTTCGAGCCAATTGGCGAATCCCGTAGGGTCGAACGAGTTCGATAAAGGCCTCGATCTTTTTTTCAGGGCCCGAGACTTCGATCATCATTTGTTCGGGACCGACGTCGACGATTCGACCGCGGAAATCTTGAGCCAGGCCGCGGATTTCGCCGCGTCGGTCGGCGGGAGCGTCGACCTGGATCAGCATCAGGTCGCGCTCGACGAAGTCTTCGCGCGAGATGTCGATCACCTTCACCACGGT
>JAKBCQ010000198.1 GCA_021807585.1 Planctomycetota bacterium
AAGTTTGCCCATAAAAGCCTCGCCGCGGCGACTCGAAAACAACACGTTCTTCGAATCGGGCGACCAGCCGAGAACGTCGTCGGCGGCGGTGTGAAACGTAATCGCCTTGGGAAGACCCCCGGCGACGGGAATAATGTAAACATCCATATTTCCCGATCGATCGCTCGAAAACGCGATCCATTTGCCGTCGGGCGAAAACCGCGGGTAAACGTCGCGCGCGGTGTGCGCCGTGATTCGCCGCGCGTCGCTCGCCGATTCGTCGGCGGTCCAAACATCCCCAAGATAACAAAACGCGATCCGACCGTTATGATAATGCGGGCTTCGCGCCGCCTTGATTTCGGCCGCTTGCGCGTGCGAAAGCGCGGCACAGCAGACGACGATCGAGAAGGCGATCGTCTTGATCGATTGATTTATCATATGCTGAAAATCCATAGATGCTGGTTCAAAGAGCGTGACGATTCCGGATGATCGCCGGCGGAGCACGATCGTGTTCGTCGAATCGAGTGGAGAAAGCTCGGTCCGAACGATACGGATTCTTTATGTTAGCGTCGATCGTCGCGAAGAGGTCCTGAAAAACGGCGAATCGATCCCAAGAAAAACGGGCTCGATCGCCTTGGTTCGAATGTGACGCGGTATGCGAGGATCTCGCGTCGAGCGACTGACGCCGAAAAACGCGAGTGAAACCCGCGTGAAGTCGTCGTCAGCCGATGCGACGAGCCGCGATCAATTCCAGCCGCGCCGGTTTGGATTTCAAGCTCAACGGCCGGGAACCGAGATCGGCGGGATCGACGATCGTGAGGAACCCGCGGCGGGACGCTGCGCTCTCGGATCGGGTTCAATCGGCGGCGCCGAGCTTTGCTTAAACGCGGGCGGAGGAGGGGGGGGCGACCCGATTTCGGCGGTCGGATCGATCCAAACAAGATCGCGCGCACGGAGCAAATTGCCGTGATATTGCGATGTCGGATCATATTGACAATACAGTTGGATCGCCTCGGCGCGGTCGCCGTCCTCCTCAAGAATCCGCGCCAGATTGTAACGAGCCCCCGATCGGAACAAGTAATAATAAGGACGTCCCTTGCCGGGTTCGGGAAGCAGCCTCAGCGTCTCGCGGAAGAGGAATTTGGCGTTCTTGCGCGATTCGGCGGTGTTCTCTTCAAGCCGGCAAAGCCCGAGGAAGTACGTCGAAGTCAAATCGAGCGCTTCTTGAATAAAAGACGGGATCGGCTTTTTAGAGCTTCTGAGCAGGATCGGGTGTTCGGGATAGCGGAACCGCACGTATCCCGTCTTCGACGACTCGAAATCTCCCAAAAGCTGATCGATCCGCGGCTTAATCATCGGCAAATCGCGATCGAAGAGAAAAAGCGTTTGCTGCAGCGACCTCGTGTAATCGGCGCTCGAGAATTGGCTCTCGAACACGTTGATCGGCAATTTCCAAAGCTCGACTTTGCCGAACCGTTTGCCGATCGCCGCGGCGAACGCGTCTCGTTGCGAAGTCGCATCGCGATATAAGATCATTTTTGTCCGTCCGACGAGTCGATTTTGCAGTTGCTTCATCCGGGGAGCGAAGTAACCGGGGCTTGAATCGATGAGGATATCGATCGTGCTGACGGCGAGGTCGGCCTGAGTGGTTCCGTAAAACGATTGCCCGGGAAGGTCGAGTCGATCGAGGATCGAGGGATCGATCGTCGCCTCTTCGAGCGTGGCGACTCCGTCCCCCTTCGCGTTGGGGATTTCGAGGCCGATTCGGGTGTCGAATAAATAAATCTTACCGTCGATCAAGACTCCGCACGTCCAGAGGACGCGCTCTTCCTGCCCGCGTAACGTGTAGCCGATCAAGCCCGCATCAAGATTGAGCTGGCGGCAAAGCGCGATGAACAGCCACGCTCGCTCGGCCCAAACACCTTGATCCTCGGTCGCCATGCCGCGGAAAAGGACGTCGTAAGGACGAGCGGGAACTTGCGGCGCCGACTCGGAACCGAGCTGACCCCCGGGAACGAGCTGGATCGACCGGATCAGCCAATCAAACACGCGACGCACGCGGGGGAGCGAATCGCCTTGTCCCGAGACGCGCCGCGCAATGATCGCATACATCAAACAGTCTTCAATATGCCGCGCGTCGCGGATCGTGAAATCACGTGATTGAAGCGTTTTAATCATGTCGGTCCCAAGCGCGGCGGCGAGAAAATCCCCCTCGGCGGGAGGAAGACGATACTGCATCGGCGGGATGGGAGCAACACGAAAGTATTCGTTAAAGTTCTCGGTGGCGATGCGGATGTTCTCGCCTCCCGGATCCTGCGGCGCCTTTTCGATCAGCGTGAGCGCGCTTTGCATCAATAAGTTCATACGTTCAGATACTTCTGATTTATCGACGGCGTCTTTGGGCGCGGCGGAGGGGGCCTTCGGCGCCGCATCGGTCGGTTTGGAAACGCTCGGCACGCTCGATGCGACCGTCCGCGACCGAGCCCGCGACCGCGATTCGGGCGAACTGTAATCACATCCGGAAACGAATGACGCGAATAGCAGCGCGACGATCCCCGCGCGCGGACCCGAACGACGAAGAACCGTTTGAAATCGACCGTCGATCCGATTCGACGATCGCCCGGCCGTGCCGAATCGAATCGCTCGAACTTCGTCCGAAAGCCGACCCGTGCGGGAAGGAACGATAAGTTGAGGTACAAAAACGCCTGGTTCGCGAATCAAGGGGTTGCTCCCGGTTCGTGATCGAGCGAGTCGACTCGCCGAGCATGGAATGACGAAGATCAAGTTCGAGGGCGAATCGACGCGGATCGGTCCCAACACGCTAACGACTCACACCAAGATCATAACCGGTTCATCGCGATGAGAAACCCTCGATAGGGTCGCGACGGTGGAAACAACCGGTGTCGCGGCGGCGCGCCGGGCGCGAACCGTCCACGCGCGGTCGATGAACCGTATCTACTCTACGTATGGAAATCGAAGCGGTTCGATCGGCGGCGCGATTTTATGCAACCGATCGCGGGGGAGGGCTCTCAGGGCGACGATCGAGGGGCCGTGTCGTTATGCGTCGAGGGATGACGTTATCAAGAAGATTCGTCGGCTTAACGCGAGCCCCGCCGGTCGTTACGGTGATTCGCGTGATCCGACGACGATCAAATCCACAATGCTCATCCGAGGAGTACATATCCTGATATTAACTAAATACTGATCTAGCATCGCTTCGAGTCGACCCCGATCGGACTCTCTCTCGACCGCTCTCGCCGTCCGTTTTCAACCGTCGCCGGCGTTCGATCGCCTAATCCTTTAAGTCTTTCGATCATCGCATCGAAACAATCGTAAAACTTACAACCTATTAATACTTATCTTTTGATGTGCTGATAGATGTTTTGTTCCAGGTGAGAAGATCGGCGATGACGAAGCGCTCGAACGCGACGAGAGGAATTTCGTTGATCGAGATCTTGATCGTCGTCTTCATCATCGGAGTTCTCGTCGCGTTGACGTTGCCCGCGGTGCAATATTCGCGGGCCGCGTCGCGCAACATCTCTTGCTCGGCGAATCTGAGACAAATCGGAATCGCGTGCGGTAATTACCTGTCGTCGAACGGAACATTCCCGGCGGGAACGACCGCGCACTCGAACATGTCGATGTTCGTCGCCTTGTTACCCTACCTGGATTTGGTTAATTTACACAATAGTATTAACATGAGCATGCAACTGTATCGTAACGCCGATCTGGCGCGGATCTCCAATGAAAGGGCGTTTCAAGCGACGATTGGAATATTGATTTGTCCCGACCAGCGCGATACCGAAAGGAACGCGGGTTCAACGACATACGCCGGGAACGGCGGATACGACGCGCAATCGGAGCGATTCAACGGCGTGTTCTCCGATGATAATCCGCGAAAGATCGTCTCGCCTGCTTCGATTCTCGACGGCATGTCTCAAACGGCGCTCTTCACCGAATGGATCGTCAATCCGATCGGTTCGCAAGATCGGCTCGCGACGGTTTTCAACACCAAGGATTTGAGGGCCGCCGATGAATACGATTCGTTTGTCGCGGCGTGCCGCTCGATCACATTTGAAACGTCCAATTTCAACAACGTCAAAATGGCGCATTGGGCCGATGGTGAAAACGGCGAGACGATCTACACGCACGATTTATCTCTGAATGAAAACACCTGCTTGAATTATCATTCAATCAATTATGGAGCGTTTACCGCGGGATCGCGCCATGCGGGAACGGCGAATATGCTCGCGTGCGACGGGAGCGTTCGTTCGATCAAGAAATCGACGAGCCCTGCTTTATGGAGGTCGCTGGGATCGCGCGACGGCGGCGACATCGTCGACGGTTTTTGAGATCGCGCGGCGATCAATCAAAAAGGATACTATTATGAAACGAATCGTGACATCGGCCATCGCATTGGGTTTGATGATTAGCGCGGTTGTTTACTTTTGGCATCGACCTCAAACTGTTTTTCGAGGCTCGGCGAGGACGTTTTACGTTAAGAAAGACGTGATCGAAGTCGACGGCGTTTCGCTTTCGGTGATCGCGCCCGAGCCGAAAAGTAAGCTTCCGAAGGGGAAGGTTTTTCCGTTCTCGATCATTTATTCAAACTCGAAGAAATTGGAACCGACGACGATCGAAATTCGTCTTCGGCATGAAAAAGCCGGCAAGCGTGAGTGGAGCGGCAATACGATCGCCGAACCGACGGAGATGCGATCGAACGGGAGACTTTACGAAGGCTCGCTCCGCGCCCCCGGACGACCGGGACGTTATCAAATCATCGTCATCGCACATTTTACCAAGATTATACCGTTGAAAGACGCGTCGGGAGGAGCCGGATTCGAGGAGATCGACGTGGCGAAGCCGGGGCCGTTCATTAATTTTCTTTAATGTTTACGTTTAAATATTATTAATTCTAGTCACGCTGGAGGATTTCGGTAATGAAAGCTCGATTGACGATCGCGACGTTGTGCGGAATCGTGCCGCTGTTCGGTTTGTTTTTCGGAGTGATGAGCGCGGGATCGACATTATTATGTTCGTTTCTTTATGGGTTACAGTATTTCCTGGTTATGATTTCGATTCTTGGGTCGATCGCGACGCGCGGCGAAACGAGGCTTCGATTTCTTGGATTTTTGGTGTTCGCGACGGGATATGGAATTGTCGGCTGGATGATTTTTCCGACGATCGAGCGCGGCGAATCCACGCCGTCCGCAGCGCCGATCGAACGGATGATTCAATTTTCGGCGTTAAAAATCGCTGAAAGTCGTTTCGGGCCTCTTACTGGAGGGCGAATCCCAAACGAGCCTCCCGGCGATAAAGCAGCCGAAGCGTATTGGAATTCGGTTCAATCGGCTCGGTCCCTCGTATCGATTTTTTGGGGATTCGCCGGATCATTCTTGATTATTTTCATCAAACGAAAAGCCGATGCGATTGAATCGAAAAGCGACGGATCGGGGAGTTCGAACCGAATTCGCGACGTCGGTTCTCGTGCACTATAATAACGAGAAAATACAAACGCCGGCTCGGTCGGCGACTCGCCCTCCCGTCGGACAAACATCGGCTCGGTCGAAGCCTCGCCCTCCCGTCGGACAAACCTCGGCTCGGTCGAAGCCTCGCCCTCCCGTCGGACAAACCTCGGCTCGGTCGAAGCCTCGCCCTCCCGTCGGACAAACGCCGATCGACGTTCTGATCGATGAATGCATGTCTAATATTTGCAACGATTTTCAAATATTCTCACAAAAGACTTTCCAGAAGCAATCGCATTTTGCGGACCTCGACTTCAATTTCGAAGGGGCTATCGAGGTTGTCATGAATTGCGACGGTGAGGCCGCGATCGTAACCGAACCGCTCCAACTGGCTGACGATCTTGCCGTATTCGATTTCGCCCTGGCCGACGCGCACTTGAAACGCCCCGGGTTCGCGTCCCGTATCGCGGAAATGAACGTGCCGCACGTACGGGTAAATTTCATCGAAGCTCGCGCCGCGATGCGGACCCTGGAGGTAATGGCAGGTATCGAGCGTGAGGCCTA
>JAKBCQ010000199.1 GCA_021807585.1 Planctomycetota bacterium
AACCCGAACGGATACGAGTTCTTCTCGGCCGAAGTCGCGAACGCGAGCGATCCATCCAATACGTTCTACATCGCGGGGGGAGCGGCCGTTCCCGAACCGAGTTCGTTGATCCTCCTGGGAGTCGGACTCGTCGCGACCGCGATCGGCGAACCGTCCCGCCGCGCGAGACGAATCGCGTCCCATTCGAAGACGCCGATCGAAGGGCTGGACTGAATCGACGAGGATCATAATAAAAAATGTAAGGCACATAGATTATGAAATAATAGAATATTTTCACAATATTTTTTCGCGAGGCCTTGGAGGCGCGGTTCGAGCGGCGAGCGCGATCCGGCGGTGATTCCCCGGGCGTTCGATCGCGGCCGGGGTCGATACTTGGCGGAAAAAGGGATGGAATTCCTCCGCCTGGTACTGGCTTTGCGCCTTGATCGGCGCTAAGCTGGCGGGACCGCCGGTAATTCCTCGCGACGACGACCTCCGACATGTTGTGACGGGATCGATCGTCGTTCCTCGCTCGGGTCGGGAAAGGTACGGATGATGTCTCGTGATGATAAGGTGATCGAGCAGGCGTATGCGCTCGCGCGGGAGCGTTACGCCGCGATCGGGGTCGACGTCGACCGCGCCCTCGAACGGCTGGCGACGATCGCGATTTCCCTCCATTGTTGGCAAGGGGACGACGTCGGCGGGTTCGAGAACAGCGGGCAAGAGATCGGCGGCGGGCTCGCGGTGACGGGGAATTATCCGGGAAAAGCGCGCACGCCCGACGAACTTCGGAGCGATCTCGATCACGCTTTGGCGCTGATTCCGGGGGTTCATCGGCTCAATTTGCACGCGAGCTACGCCGAGACCGCGGGCAAACGTGTGGAACGGACCGATCTTGAGCCCGTTCATTTTGAGCGCTGGATCGACTGGGCGAAGCAAAAGCGGATGGGGATCGACTTCAACCCGACGTATTTCGCGCACCCCAAGGCCGCCGACGGTTATACGCTGGCGCATCGCGACGCGTCGATCCGCGAGTTTTGGATCGAACACGGCGTGATCTGCCGAAGGATCGGCGCGGCGATCGGCAAGGCTCTCGGTTCGCCGTGCGTGACGAACGTTTGGATTCCAGACGGTTCCAAGGATACGCCGATCGACCGCAAAGGCCCTCGAGAACGGCTCGCCGCGGCGCTCGACGCGATCTTCGCCGAGCCGATCGACCCCAAATACAACCTCGACGCGGTCGAGTGCAAACTGTTCGGATTGGGTTCGGAAAGTTATGTGGTCGGGTCGCACGAATTCTATCTCGGCTACGCGATCACGCGGAAGAAGGTCTTGTGCCTCGACGCGGGACATTTTCATCCGACCGAGGTGATTTCGGACAAGCTTTCGGCGGTGCTCGAGTGGGTCGACGAAATCCTCCTCCATGTATCGCGCGGGGTTCGGTGGGACAGCGATCACGTCGTCACGCTGACCGACGAGCTGTACGCGATCGCGCAAGAGATCGTACGCGGCGATTATCTCAAGCGCGTACATATCGGGCTTGATTTCTTCGATGCGAGCGTCAATCGCGTCGCGGCGTGGGTGATCGGCGCGCGATCGACGCTGAAGGCGACCGCCGCGGCGCTCCTCGAACCGATCGAAACGTATCGCCGCGTCGAGGCCGAGGGCGATTACACGGCGCGGCTGGCGTTGCTCGAGGAGCAAAAAACGCTCCCGCTGGGGGCGGTTTGGGATTATCACTGCCTGAAATCGGGCGTTCCCGTCGCCGCGGCGTGGCTCGACCATGCGCGCCGCTATGAACGCGAAGTGTTATCAAAACGTCGGTAACATTATTAGATAATAATATTTATGAACTCAAGCAGGATATTACGTTGATGGCACCGAATCCGTTCACGGGCGTCGTGTTTCATTGGCTGGGGGGGCTGGCCTCGGGGAGTTTTTACGTACCGTACCGCGCCGTGCGGAATTGGGCGTGGGAGACGTATTGGCTGGCGGGGGGATTTTTTAGCTGGATCATCGCGCCGTGGGTGTTGGCTTTGGCGATGACGAACGATCTGGTTTCGGTACTTCGAGAGGCCCCCGCGTCGACGCTTTTTTGGTCGTATTTTTTCGGCGTTTTGTGGGGTACGGGGGGGCTCACGTTCGGTTTGACGATGCGTTATCTGGGGATGTCGCTGGGGATGGCGGTGGCGCTTGGATATTGCGCCGCGTTTGGTACGTTGATGCCGCCGATTGTCGCGGGTCAATTTGTGGATAAGTTGCTGGCGACGACTTCGGGTCAAACGATTTTGGCGGGGGTCGTTTTGTGTTTGGCGGGGATCGGAGTCGCGGGGTTGGCGGGGATGTCGAAGGAGCGTGAACTTTCGGACGAGCAGAAGTCGGCTTCGATCCGCGAGTTCAACTTTAAAAAAGGGATTTTGGTGGCGACGTTCTCGGGGGTGATGAGCGCGTGCTTCGCCTACGGGCTCGAGGCGGGGAATCCGATCAAAAGAATCACGCTTGAACACGGCACGACGACGCTCTGGCAAGGGCTGCCGGTTCTGACGGTCGTGTTGCTGGGGGGCTTCACCACCAACTTCATCTGGTGCGCGCTCCTGAACGTTCGCAATAAAACGGGATATCAGTATGTTTCTACGCGATTAAGAAGCGCTTATCCTTCGCGGTCGAGCGAGACGATTTTGGAGACCGCGATCGACGCTCCGGGCGAGGAGATGGCCGAGGGGGCTGCGATCGGCCGCGGCGACGGTTCGGGGCGGATCCCGCTTTTGGCGAATTACGCGTTCTCGGCGCTCGCGGGAACGATCTGGTATTTTCAATTCTTTTTTTATTCGATGGGCGAAACGCAGATGGGAAAATATCAATTCTCAAGCTGGACGCTACACATGGCAAGTATTATTATTTTTAGTACATTGTGGGGTATTGCTCTCAAGGAGTGGCGGGGCGTGGGGCTTCGGACTCGGATGTTGGTGGTTTTGGGATTGGCGGTGCTGATCGGATCGACGGTGGTCGTCGGCTACGGCAATTATCTCGCGGGATTTGAAACTCACGCATAACGGGGATGAGCGATGCAACGATCACGACGCCGACGAGAGGAATCGATCGCGACGGGGGGTTCGGCGGTCGCGGGGCGCGACGATCGCGCGCGGCCGAGCTCTTTTGTGTTGATCCCTATGATGTATGGATTTGCGATTCTTATGATGATCGGCGCGCGGCTTTCGGCCGCCGCGGCGCCGGATAAGGGAATCGCTCCGGCGTATTTACGGTGCGAGAATTTGACGGCGCCGATCGGGATCGGCGAGCGGGCGCCGCGGTTGAGCTGGGTGTTGCATTCGAACGAGCGTGCGCAGCGGCAAACGGCGTATCGGATCCTGGTCGCCTCGACCGTCGAGAAGCTCGCCGCGGATCAGGGAGATTTGTGGGACTGCGGGGTTGTGAAGGGCGACGAGACGAGCGGGATCGTGTATCGCGGCAAGCCCCTCGTTTCGCATCAATATTGTTATTGGAAAGTGCGCGTTTGGGATAAAACGGGGCGCGAATCGGACTGGAGCAATCCCGCGGTTTGGTCGACGGGGATGTTGAATCGGGACGATTGGAAGGCGAGCTGGATCGGCTACGACAAGCCGCGCAAGGTCGTCGAGCCGGTCGCTCCGCTTTCGGGCGCGAAGTGGATCTGGTTCGCGGGAGACAAAGGGGCGAACGCCCCCAAAGCGGTTCGCGTGTTCCTCTCCGAGCTCGAGCTTCCGGTCGGCGATCCGATCGATCGCGCCGAGTTGTGGGTGGCGGGTGATGATAAGTATTCGTTCAACATCAATGGACGGATGATCGCGCAAACGCAGCCGATCGGCGACGGTCCCAAGACGGCTCGGCTGGTCGACGCGACCTCGGCGGTGATTCCGGGATTGAACACGATTCGCGTTCAGGTGGAGAACACGATCGAGAGCCCCGCGGGGCTGATCGCCAAGCTCACGGTGCGGACGAAGGGGGGGGAAACGATCACCAAATTGACCGACGCGACGTGGCGCGCGACCGATCAACCGGGGGCGAATTGGCACAATCGTGCGATCGATTCCGCGTCGTGGCCGGCGTGCAAGGTGGTGGGGGATTTCGGCGTCGCGCCCTGGGGCGAACTCCACTACGCGACGCTCTTTCTGCCGCCCCCCCCTTATCTGCGTACGACGTTCAAAATCGAAAAACCCGTCCGACACGCGGTGTTGTATTCGACATCTCTGGGAATACACGACATGGTTTTAAACGGTCCCAGGGTGAGCGAAGATTTATTCAATCCCGGCTGGACCGATTACACCAAGCGGGTTCATTACCGCGCGTATGACGTCACCGATCGGCTTCGCGACGGTGAGAACACGCTCTGCGCGATCCTCGGCGACGGCTGGTATTCGGGTTACATCGGTTGGGGTCAAGTGCGCGATCATTACGGCAAGAAACCTCGTTTAAAGGCGCAATTGCATCTGGAATACATGGACGGAACGACCGCCGACGTGACGACGGGCGCGGGCTGGAGGGCGTCGACCGGGGCGATCCTGTCGGCCGATTTTTTGATGGGTCAAACCCGCGATCAGCGGCTTGATCCCGAGGGTTGGAATTTGCCCCGGTTCGACGATTCGAAGTGGGACGCGGTCGACGTCGGCGGCGAGGAGATGAATCCGACGATCGACTGGCATCCCGGCCCTCCCATAAGATCGGTCTATGAATTCACGCCGATCAAAATCACCGAGCCGGCGCCAAAAGTTTATGTGTTCAATCTTGGGCGCAATTTCGCGGGGACGGCGCGGCTCGCGGTGAACGAGCCCGCGGGAACGAGGATCACGCTTCGGTTCGCCGAACGGCTCAATCCCGACGGCACGATTTACACCGCCAATCTTCGCGGAGCGCGCTCCGAGGATACGTATTTTTGCGGCGGCGGGGGGCTTGAAATTTGGAAACCCAGGTTTACGTTTCACGGATTTCAATATGTCGAGGTTTCCGGCTTAACGAATCCTCCCACCGGCGAGACGATCACGGGGATCGCGTTTTCGAGCGATACGCCGGTCGTGGGGACGTTTTCGTGTTCGGATTCGATGATCAACAAGCTTTGCGGCAACATTTATTGGACGCAGCGGTCGAATTTTATCGATATTCCGACCGATTGTCCCCAGCGCGACGAGCGCCTGGGGTGGACTGGAGACGCGCAGGTTTACGTGAAAGCGGCGACGCTTCACACCGACGTGCAAGCGTTTTTCACGAAGTGGCTGGTCGATCTGGAGGACGGCCAACGGCGAGACGGCGAATTTCCGATGGTGGCGCCGGTGAAGATCGCCGGCGACGACGGCGGTCCCGCGTGGGCCGACGCGGGGGTGATCTGTCCGTGGACGATTCATCAAGTATATGGTGATACAAGAATCCTCGAGCGTCATTACGATTCGATCGCCAAATTCATCGCGTTCACCAAAAATCGCTGCACCGCCGATTTGCTTCCGCCGGCGCAGTTTCATTGTTTCGGCGATTGGCTCTCGATCGGCGCCGACACCCCCAAGGACGTGATCTTCCTGGCGTATTTCGCGCGGAGCGCGCGGCTCGCCGGCGAGATCGCCGCGACTTTGGGCAAAACCGCCGACGCCAAAATGTATCAAGACTTATATGAAAAGATCAAAGCGTCGTTTCGTCGCGCGTACGTTTCGGCCGACGGCAAGATCAAGGGAGATACGCAGGCGGTTTATGTGCTCGCGCTCACGGTCGACCTGTTGAGCGACGCCGAGGCCCGGCTCGCCGGAGAACGGTTGACCGCCGATATTCGCGCGCACGGCGGCCATCTGACGACGGGATTCATCGGCACGAAAGATTTAATGAACACGCTTTCAAAAATTGGTCGCGTCGACGTCGCGTATCGGTTGTTGATGAACGACACGTTCCCTTCCTGGGGTTTTTCGATCAAGCAGGGGGCGACGAGCATCTGGGAGCGATGGGACGGATGGACTCCCGAGAAGGGCTTTCAAGACGCGGGGATGAAC
>JAKBCQ010000200.1 GCA_021807585.1 Planctomycetota bacterium
GCCTAATCGCATCGGCAGTTGTTTATCAACTATTCAACGCCTGGATCGGCGTGGGGGCGAACGACACCGAGAATCTTGAATCAACCCTCGTTTATGTGGCGGCGGGGCAGTTCGATCTCGGCCCCGGTTCGCTTTACGGGCCCTTTTCGGGGTCGAATCCTCATGTGGTGATTCAGGCGCCCCTTTATTATCGGTTGACGTGGATCGCGGCCAAGCCGCTCGTCGCGCTCGGAATCGATCGCATCGCGGCGACGCTCGCCGCTGGTCGAACCCTCTCGTATCTCGCGTTGATCGCATTGCTTGTGATCTCGGGTCGAATCGCCTCATCGGACGGCGGATCGCGCATTGGAGCGGCGTGGAGCGTTCTCATGATCGCGGCTTCGGCGGTGATATCGAGCTTTCCCGTCTCGGTCCGCCCCGATACGCTCGGGATCGCGCTCCAAACGCTGGGAATCGCTCTCACAATCCGCAGCCTCAATCGTCGTCACCGCGTTGACCGCGACTTCATCCCCCCGTTCATCGCGTTCGCGCTCGCGTTTTGCGTCAAACAACACCTCATCGTCGGCTGGGGGTTGTCGATTTTTATTCTTATATATGAGTATTTACATAAAAGGATTGATTTGAAAACGCTCGTCGTTCCGATCGCGACGGCGCCGGCGATCGTCGCGGTGTATTTTGGAATCGAGCAGGCGACGACGCGGGGGATGTTGATCGAATCGATCTTCGTGATTCCGGGATTATTGGGCCAAGCCGCCGCGGGATCGTGGCGATATGTCGCGACGGTCTTCGGCGAGATCGCCAAGCGCTCGGTCGGTTTGATCGCGATCGCCGCCGCGGCGATTCCGCCGGTCTTCGGTCTGAAAAAGTCGTTCCGAACAACCGATCGGTATCTCGCGATTTGCTTGCTTCTTGAAATCGCACTGACGATCGCGCTGTGTAAGAAAAGCTCGGGAGCGTGGTATAATTACGCGATGCAGGCGACGGTTTGCGGTTCGATCTTGGCGGCCCGAATCGTGGGATCGATCGATTGGGGTTCCATTCCGCTCGCTCGGCTCGCACCTTTGTGCTTGGCGACGCTCGCTCTGTTTGTCTCGGACGTTCGAATCGTCGTTAAAGCGGCGCGAAATCGTGTGGATGAACAGGCTGCGCTGCGGTATTTGCTCGATGATCCCCGCGTCGCGGGCCGCAATCGCAACGAGCGGTTCTTCGCGCGATTGCCGCAGTATAATCGCATGTACGGCCGCGACGACGCGATCGTCGACGACTGGTTGTATGCGTCGTACGAGGCGATCCACGCGGTCGAACCGAGGAGCGTTTGGCTGAAGGCTAAGTTGACCGACGGCCGCATTCGGCTCGTCGTCACTCCCGCCTGGAAATCCGGCGAGATCCCCGGACTCGACGAAAAACTCCCCGAACTCGGTTACACCCACGCGGCACGGTACGGTCCATATGACGTCTGGGAGCGCATCGGTTCCTGAATCAAACCCGATCGAATCGGAGATCTCGCGCGTGATCGATTCCGAGATCGCCGCGGCGACCGACGATTCGATCGACGTCGATTTTTCGGCGCCGCTCGCCGATCTCCCCCCGCCGCGCGAGCCCGAACCCGTCGTCCTCGATCACGATCCCGAGGATTTCCTCCGCATCGTCGCCAATCCGTTCCTGGCGTTCGCGATGATCGCGTTCTGTTTCGCGCTGCTGATTTTTGTAAACAACAAAAAGTTATTTGCTGGTTACAATTATTATTTATCAATAGTTATCGGTCTTTCGGTCCTATTTTCCTCGGCTTTGTATCGCTATCAATGCCTCGATTGCGGCGGTTCGGGAAGGCTGACTCGATGGAGAACGCATCATTGTCCGGCTTCGGCCGATCGGCGTCGGCTCGGCAAACGTCGAAGAATACACGGGCCGAATCCCGAGAGGCAGGTCGTGATCTGGCTCTTTTTGACCGCCTTCGTCGCGATCTTCGTTCGATCATTAATTAGATAGTGATGAATTATTCCGTACAAACAAATAAACAAAGGAGCGGCGATGCGATCGTCGCGGTCGATCACGCGTTTTTGGCCTTATTTCCTGATCGCCGCGGTTTACGCGTTCGCGACGTCGGCGACGATCATCGACGTATTCCGCCGCTACGACGAATTCCGACTCGGCTGGTCGTGGGATCTGGCGTATTACAATCAGTGGTTCTGGTCGACTTCGCACGGGATCGGAACGATCAGCGTTCGACCGGTCGCGTCGTTCGGCGAGGAGGGACCGTCGATCTGGAAAATGAACTACCTCGCGCCGATTCGCGTGCTGATTCTCCCTTTTTATTCTTTATATCCTCATCCAAAAACGTTATTATTGATTCATGCGATTCTTTTTTGGTTGTTGATTCCGGCGGCATACACGCTGGCGCGATCGGAGGGGGTCGGTCGCGCGGTCGCGGTCGCCGCGGCGCTTTCGTCGACGTTCGTTCCCCTGCTCCATCCGCTTGCGGTCAATGATTTTCGCGAGCTTCAAATCGCAATCCCTTTCGTATTGTGGGCGATCGAGGGGTATCGATCGCGACGCCTCGGACTGTCGGCGTGGGGTATCGGCGGGCTCTTGTGTTGTCGGCAAGAGTACGCAATCGTCGTAGGCTCGCTCGCGTTCGTTCCTCCGCGTGAACGTGAAGACCCTGGAAAAACGCTCGTTTGGCGGCAATCGGTCGTCCTGATCGGCGTCGTCTGGTTCTGCTGGATTTATCTTGGCTATCTCAGATGGATGATCGGTCCCAACGCCCCCGATCATTTCCTCGAAGAATTCATGAAACCGAAGCCTCCGTGGGACGAGATCGCTCGCACCGCGACGGGGATCGTCGTAATCGGGCTGGGAGGCTGGGCTTTGCTTGGCTGCGCGGCGCCTCGCTTGACGCTGATTTGCCTTCCCTGGCTGTGGGGGTTGGCGACGGGTCGCTGGGCGATCCGGTTGATCGAGACCGAAGACTGGCACGGCGTGCGGTATGCGGCGCCGTTCGCCGCCTCGTCGCTCGCCGCGGGGCTTGTCGGATATGCGCGGATCGCGAATCGCCTGATGTCGTTACGTCGCGGCGCGGTTTTCGTTCCGATTTTCGCGATCTTGGTCGCGTTGAGCCTGGCGATCCCGCACGTCGAGATCGCTCGCAAACTCGATCGGGTCCCCAGGCGGATCGACGCCGACGAAGCCGCGATCGTCTGGAAATGGATCGATCGAATCGCCCCCGATGAAGGCGTAATGGCGGTTTACGACGTCTCCGCCCAGCTTTCATCGCGCCGGCTGCTTTCGAGTTATATCCTGGATCAAAACAAACCGATCGGCTTCCCGAAGCTCAAGCCCGTGTACCAATGGGTTTTCACTCGAGCGAACGATATCCCCGAATCGATCTGGATCAATCAGGGGTTCGAGCTCGTTCATCACGGCCGCGCCGTGCGGATTTATCGTCGCGCCGCAAGCGACGCTCGTTCCGCGGCGAAAAAGAGCGCGTCATCCGAGCGTCTGTCGCAATAATCTCATAAGGGACGGGCGATCCGATGACGATTGCTCCGCTCTAGTTCACGATCGGTGTGGAATCGTAGCGGCAATTCGGCGCCTTCGGACGATCGCAAGCGATTTCAGACGTTTCGAATGAGATTGTGCCGATCGCCCATTGAATCAATGCTTGCCGGCGGACGCGATCTTTTTGTAAACTAGGTTTGTTCGCGTGCTTGAAACGCCCCGCACGAGATCCAAATCTCCGCCCGGCGGAATCGCGAACCCAAGACCGAACCCGACCGACGACCACCAGGGCTCCAAACCGCCGGATTTCCCCCCCCTGAGATCACGCCCGCAACGTAGCGAATTCGATGCGCCGACGCACGACAACGAGCCCCCGCCATGAAGGAGGTGTTCGCGTGGTGAAGGTGATCCGAAAAGCTCCGATCGTCATCGTCGTGCTGACGGCGATCGCGACGGCGTTCGGGGCGATCCCGCAAAGCTCCCGGGGGGGAGAGATCGATCGGCTTTCGATCGAGGGGCATCGGCTGCTCGATCGGGGGGATTACGACCAGGCGCTCGCGGTGTTCGATCGAATTCTCAGGCTCTTTCCTCTAAACATCGACGCGCGGATCGATTATGCGCTTACGTTATTGTGCATGGGTCGATTCGACGACGCGCTCATCGAATACGACAAAGCCTTGTTCGTCGATTCGAGAAATATCGTTTCCTTGCTCGGCAAATCGCAAGCGTTTTTGTCGATTTACGAATATGATCTCTCTTTACCTTGGCTCGATCGAACGTTGACGATCGATCCCAAGTGTCATGTCGCTTATCAGAAGTCGGCGTGGGCTCGGCTGGGGTTGAATCAAGACGAGCGTGCGCTTGAGGATCTCAACCAAGCGATCGCGCTCGCGGTGCGCGAACCCGCGAGCGTTCGGTCGGGCTATTTGCTTTCGCGAGCGAGCGTCGAGATGAGGCTGGGTCGGACGCCGATCGCCGAGAACGACGTCGACGCCGCGATCGAACTCGTTCCCGAGGGCTACGCGGGTTTCGCCACCCGCGGCGAGCTACTCGATCGCCTGGGAAGGCACGAAGATGCGACCAACGATTATAAAACAGCGCTTCGGCTCGGACCCAAGATTGAACCCGTCGCGCCGTCATACAACGGCCCGAGAATCAAACTCGTGACGATCGCGGGGGTTCGCGGACGATCATCGGGTTTATCGGCGATGGGGTTTTGCAACGAACGATTGGGAAATCCCTTGGCGGCGATCAAGTTTTTCGATTTGGCGATCACGATCGATCCCAAAAACGCGTCGGCGTATGTGGCGAGGGCGTTCGCTCGGTTCACCCGCGGCGATCTGAATGGAACTCGTGACGACATCGTCGCGGCTCACGAGCTCGATAAACAAGACGCCAACACGTTGCTGTTGCGCACGGCTCTCGACGCGATTGAAAAACCCGGCGAGTCGATCTACGCGGCGCACGCATACGTCGATCTTCGATCGTGGTCCGATCCCGAAGCAATGACCGCGGCGATCATCGGTTCAATGGGCGCGATCCGCGCCGAGCATCGCGACGACGCCGACCCCTTGCTCGACGACGCCGGCAAGCCCCTTCACGATACCGATTGGCCCAAACCGATTCTTAAATATTTAAAACGCTTTATCGATGAAAAAACCCTGATCGAAGCCGCGGCGACCAACGATCAAAAAAGCGAGGCGCATGCATATCTCGCGATCGAGCTCTCCTTCGCCGGCAAGCGCGTCCAAGCCGCGGAACAGCTCGAATGGCTCGTTAAGAACGGAAACAAACGCAGCCTCTCGTACGATCTGGCGATCAACGAGTTCCGCCGATCCAATCCCGAACTGATCGCCAAGATCTTCCCCGCCCCGCCTGCTGAAACTCCGCGAACGAAGGACGCGATCAAAGCGGCGAAACGCAAAACAAGAACGGCGCCTACGCGAAAAAAACAAGGAAAATCGCGGTGAGGCGTTAAGGACGTTAAAGAACAGCCCGGAGAATTCCACCCGGTATCAGACAATCCGTTATCATTCGGCCGGATTTCGGATATAATGAATCCATTCGCATGTTTTTTGTGAGAGACGACGTCTTTCAACCAGGATTTATGAACGCCGATACACGCGCGTGGAGTCGAACTCCCGGGCCGGGGTGGCCGAAGACGATCGCTTTCGACGAAGGCGATGCTCGACCACCCCGATCCCATTCCGCATACCGAATTGTCAAAGATCATCCCGGCCCGATCTCACGGTCGCCCGGGCTCTTGTGCTACGCCGATTCAACCCGCGATTTCGGCCGCCATCGGATTGTGATCCAGATCATCAATTCAAAAATCGATCACTCGATTTGATGAGTCGGTGATTCGCGCACCGTCGGACCGCCGCGAACGATAACGTTCGGCACGGCCGAATAATGGGTTTTGGGGAACATCGTGATCAGCACCCCTGACTCGTTCTTCTGGCGCCTCACGATT
>JAKBCQ010000201.1 GCA_021807585.1 Planctomycetota bacterium
TTCCGGCCGAACGCTTCGTCAGATCAACGGACTGGGAGGGCGAATCGACGCGTTCGCGTTCGCCCCCGACGGTAAGACGATTGTCGCGGCGGTCGGCGACGCGATCAAATTCCTCGAAACGAGCACGGGAAAGACGCTCGGAGAAACCAGGGCGCATCCGGGAGGTTGTTACGCGGTCGCGTTCGCGGTCGCGGGTCGCGTCGTCGTGACGGGGGGCGCCGACGGCGCGATCCGCGCGTTCGATTCGCTGAGCCGCAAGGAACTTCAAACGAAATCCGCCTCCAAAAAACCGATCCAAAGTTTGGCCGTGAGCCCCGACGGGTCGCTCGTCGCCGCGGCGTCGTGGGATCATACGATCACACTTTGGGAACCCGCGACGGGTCGAACGATCGGCAAGATCGAGGGATTCTCGCGTCCCGTTCTCGCGGTCGCGTTCAGCCCCGACGGCAAAACGATCGCGGCGACGAGCGGCGAATGGGGAGGCGACGACCGGGCGTCGAATCCGAATCCCCAGCCCGCTCCGGCGGCGCCCTATAATTACGGATCGAACGCCGACAAAGACGGCGCGAAACCCAAAGCCCCCCCGACCGATTTTCGTCTCTTCGATGTATCCACGCGCAAGGAAATCTTTCATCTGACGCCGCGCGGAACGCGCGCCTTCGCGCTCGCGTTCAGCCCCGACGGCAAGACGATCGCGACCGGCGGAGACGATAAAACCGCGACGCTCCGGGACGTATCGACGCGCGACGAAATCGCGCAATATCCCCCCGCGGGAGAGATCGAAAACCCGCAAATCGTTTTATCCACATGCTTAAGCCCCGACGGCAAGTTGTTGGCCGTTGGAGGTGAAGATAAATTTATGCGATTGCGCGATGCGAAGACGGGGAAGATCGTTCGCGCTCTCGGCGGCCACGGCGACGCGATCGCCGCGGTCGCGTTCAGTCCCAAGGGGGATACGGTCGCGACGGCGAGCTACGATAAAACGGTCAAGCTCTGGGACGTCGCGACGGGCGCCGAGCGGATGACGCTCAAGGGGCATCAAAAATGGGTGCTCGCGGTCGCTTTCAGCCCCGACGGTAAAACGCTCGCGACGGGATCTTACGACCGTACGGTGCGGCTCTGGCATGTCGCCGACGGTCGCGAATCGGCGACGCTCGAGGGGCATCGCGCGACGGTTCGAGCCGTCGCTTTCAGCCCCGACGGAAAAACGCTCGCGTCGGCGGGGGGGGATCGCGTCGTCAGAATCTGGAATTTGGCCGATCAAAAAACGATCGCGACGCTCAAAGGGCACAAAGGAGGAATCCGCGGCCTCGCGTTCAGCCCGAACGGAGCAATTCTGGCGTCGGCGGGTGAAGATAACTCGATCAAATTATGGGATCTCCAAACCTCGAAAGAGCGCGCGACGCTCGCGGGGCACAACGACATCGTCTGGGCGCTCGCGTTCTCGCCTTCGGGAAAAACGCTCGTCTCGGGAGCATACGACGGATCGATCAAAATCTGGGATCCCGCGATCGGCGTCGAGATCGAAGAACTAAGACAACACGCCGAGGCGGTCTCGTCGACCGCGTTCGCCGACGACGGTCGCTCGCTCTATTCAGGTGGATATGATAAATCGCTGAAACTCTGGTCGATCGCGACCCCCGTCGCCGCCCCCAAACACGCGCTTCGGGGAATGAAGGGACAAACGTCGTTTATCGCGTTCGCACCCGGCGGAACGCTTTTGGCTTCGGGAGGGTTCGATCGCCGCGTACGCATCTGGGACGCCCGTTCGCGCACGCTCGTCGCCTCGTTCCCCGAGGTTTCGTCCGAGATCGTCAAGGGCCGATTCACCCCCGACGGTCGCAAGCTCGCGGTCGCTCTCGGCGACGGATCGATCTCGATCTGGGACGTCGAATCGGGCGAGGAACTCGCGACGATCGCGCCCCGCTCCAAATCGATCGCCGCGCTCGCGGTCGATCCGACCGGAACTCGTATCGCGACATGCGGCGACGATAAAGTCGTTCGCATCTGGAATCTCGAATCTCTTGATGAAATTCGAGCGTTTCCGGCGCTCGCGGGAGGAGCGAGCGATTTATCCTTCGCTCCCGACGGCAAATCGATCGCGGTCGCGATCGCCGCGGGGGACGGGGGTTCGATCGGCGGAGGGGTCAAAATCCAATCGCTTGAAAGCGCCGGCGGATCATTGGATTTGCCCGGGCCTCAGGGGGGAGTCGCTTCGGCGGCGTTCTCGGCCGACGGCAAGACGATCGTCGCCGCGGGAGACGAGGGGAAGGTTTTTCTTTGGGACGCCGCGACTTCGAATTTGAAAGCGACGCTCGACGCCAAGGCGGGGATTCGTTCGGTCGTTCCTCGCGCCGATGGATCGTCGGTTTTGGTTGCGACGAACGACGGAGGTCTCTCGGTTTGGGATCTTAAAAGCGGACGACGCACGTTCCAACTGATCGGCTGGTCGGGTTCGATCGCCGATGTCGCTCTCGGCGGCGACGGCTCGCTCGTCGCGGTCGCGGGGGGCGCCGAATCGATCAGGCTCTGGAATCTCGCGCAGACATCCAAAGATGATCCGTCGATTCATTATCGCGGCGGCCCCGTGATTTCGGCGGCGTATTCGCCCGACGGAAGCCGCGCAGCGCTGGGGTCGCTTGATAAAACCGTCAGGGTTTGGGATTTCGCCAAGGGGAAGGCCGCGCTCACGCTGACGGGTCACACCAAACCCGTCTACGGAATCGCGTATAGCCCCGACGGGGCGCGGATCGCATCGGCGAGCGGGCAATTTGAAAAGCAAAACGAACCGGGAGAGATCATCGTTTGGAACGCCGTTACGGGCGAGATCGAGTCGACGCTCAAAGGTCATTCGGGGCTGATCTACTGCGTTAAGTTCTCTCCCGACGGTAAAACGATCGCTTCGGGAGGCGCCGACAGCGTGATCAAATTGTGGGATCTCGCTTCCAAAAAAGAGATCAAGTCTTTAAATGGACATAAAGGCTCGGTTCGTAATCTGCTGTTTACGAAAGACGGCAAGACGCTCGTCTCGGCGGGATTCGACGGCGCCGTCAAGTTTTGGAACGCGGTCGAAGGCAAGGAATCGAAATCGATCGAGGCGTTCAAAAACGGCGTCGGAGTGCAGGCGATCGCGCTTTCGCCCGACGAAAAAACGCTCGCGGCGTGTTCGTCGACTGGTCAAACGCAACCTCCCGGTGAGATCAAACTGTTCCAACTTGAAGACAATTCAGAGATCGGCAAGTTGACGGGCCATCAGGGGTGGGCGCTCTCGGTCGCGTTCAGCGGCGACGGCAAGCGGCTGGCGACATCGGGGGGGCTTTACAACCAATACGGCGAGGTTTTGTTGTGGGACGTCGCGTCGCGGCAAATCCTCGCGAAGTTCGCGGGGCATTCGGCGTGGGTCGAGGGGGTCGCGTTCAGCCCCGACGGCGCGCGGTTGTTGAGCGTCGGCGGCTTTCAGGGAGGGCGCGGCGAAGCGACGGTTCATCAAACGTCCTCCGGGGCGCCGTTCGCCAAGAAAACACTCGGACCGACATCGGAGATGATCTGGACCGTCGATTTCAGCCCCGACGGCAAATCGGTCGTCGCCGCGGCGGGGAATTTCACCAATCCCGGCGAGGCGTTCGTGTGGAATCTGGGAGACGACAAGCTCATCACGACGATCAAGGGGCATACGAAGGGGGTCGCGTCGGCGCGGTTCAGCCCCGACGGCAAGCGGGTCGTCACCGCGGGGTGGGATCAAATTGCCAAGATCTGGAATGTCTCCGATTGGAAAGAGCTCGCGACGCTCAAGGGGCACGCCGGCGCGGTGCGGGCGCGATTCACCCCGGACGGCAAAGCGATCGTCACCGTCGGCGAAGATAAGACGATCAAAATCTGGGACGCGTCGACATACAAAGAGCTTCAAACGCTTAAAGGCCACACCGACCGGATCTTTTCGATCGCTTTCAGCCGCGACGGCAAGACGATGGCGACGGGCGCGGGCAAATTCCCCGACGAGGGGACCGGCGGCGAGATTCGCTTATGGGATACGGCGACATGGAAGGAGATCGGCGTCGTCGCGGGGCACGCCGGGGCGGTGACGACGATCGCGTTCAGCCCCGACGGCAAAACGCTCGTAAGCGGCGGAATCGACAAATCGATCCGTTTGTGGGATGTGGCTTCAAGGACCGAAATCGGCTATGTTGGAGGTTACGACAACAATACGTATACGGTTGAATTCTCACCCGACGGCAAGTATTTGATTTACGCGATCGAGCAGGATCCCGCGATCCACGTTCGAGAGCTCGGCCCCGGAGACGACGCGGCGCGTCTTGAGGGGGGTACGCAATGGGCGAAAGGGATCGCGTTGAGTCCCGACGGCGAAACGCTCGCGGTCGGCGGCGACGATCGAACCGTGAAGTTATGGGATTGGCGCAAAGCCGTCGCCGCGGCGCGATCGGCCGATTCGGAACACAATTCAAGGAGTTCGCAGCCATGAGATCGCGTTACTTCTATTTGACGCCGACACTTATTGTTTGCTCAAGTTTTATATACGAGTTTGCGTCGATTGTTCGCGGCGCGGCCGAGCCCGCCGAGGCGGTGCGCGATTCGGCGGCTGCGAAGCTTGAGGCGAAGACTCCGAAGCCGAGCCTTCAAGCCGATTCCGATCGTGCCGCTCGATCGCTCGCGGCGCGGATTGATTCGATCGTCGCGGCGAAGGCCGCGGCTCAAAAGGCGCCGCTCGCCGCTTTGGCCGACGACGCCGAATTTCACCGGCGGGTTTGGCTCGACTTAGCCGGGAAGATCCCGTCGGTCGCCGACACCCGCGCGTTCCTCGCCGATCAAGGCCGCGATAAACGCGGCAAGTTGATCGACAAACTGCTCGCAAGCCCGTATTATGTTAATCATTTTACACGTTATTGGAAACAGACTCTCGTACCCGAGACGAAGGGTTCGTTCGAGATCCAGTATTCGCTCCCCAATTTCGACGCGTGGCTGCGCGAGAAAATCCGCTCAAACGCCGGCTACGATTCGATCGTGAAAGAGATCGTCGCGTATCGATTGCCCGGCGGCGCTCAAGGAGCGAATAATTTTTTCTTCAATCAAGACGCGAAGCCCGATCCCTCGGCGTTTTATGTGGCCAAGCAGGGAAAGCCCGAGAATCTGGGAGCGGGGGTCGCGCGGTTGTTCCTGGGAGTGCGGATCGAATGTGCGCAATGTCATAATCATCCGTTTGCGCGATGGAAACGCGACGAGTTCTGGAGTTTCGCGGCGTTTTTCGGCGGCGTTCAGCGAATTGGGGACGACGATCAACCGTTCGGCATGTATCGCGAGGTCGTCGGCCGGCTCGAGCAATCGATTCCGGGATCGGATCGATTCGTTCAGCCCGCGTTTCTCGGCGGCGGCGACCCCGAGCTTTCGTTCAATAAAAGTGCGCGAGAGGCTCTCGCCGAGTGGCTCGTCGCCAAAGACAACCCGTATTTCGCCAAGGCCGCGGTCAATCGGATTTGGGGTTGGATGTTCGGAATCGGGATCGTCGATCCGATCGACGATTTGAGCGATCAGAACCCGCCGAGCCATCCCGAATTGCTCGACGCTCTGGCTCGAGGCTTCGCCGATCGCGATTTCGACCTCAAATTCCTGATCCGCGCGATCGCGCTTAGCGACGCGTATCAACGTTCGAGCGTAAACGCCTCGCCAAGCGCCGACAAAGAAGAAGTGCGATTGTTCACTTATCGCGCTCTTAAGGGTTTAACGGGCGATCAATTGTATGATTCGATCCTTCAGGCGATCGGCGAGCGCGCCGAGTCGAACCGCGACAACCCGTTCTTTTTCAATCCCGGCGATCGCCGATCGGAATTCCTGGAGAAGTTCGCCAAAACCGATGAAAAAGCGACCGAGCACGAAACGTCGATCCTTCAGGCTTTGGCGCTGATGAACGGCGGGCTCGTCGATCAGGCGACGAAGCACGA
>JAKBCQ010000202.1 GCA_021807585.1 Planctomycetota bacterium
GGGCCAAGTGTACGACTTCAAGGCTTCGATCGCTTCCGAACTGAATTCGATCTCGTTGCGACCCATGTCGCGGGCGAACGAATCACGAAACATCCGCGCCAGTTTGAGGATGTCGTCGCCGCGTCGACGCAACGGCGGCAGCTTAAGGCTGACAATGCTGATTCGATAATATAAATCTTGACGGAACTGGCCCGATTCGACGAGGCCCGCGATGTTCTCCCGCGACGCGGCGAAAACGCGGACATCGGCGCGGCGGAGGTCTCCCGATCCCCCCGGCTCGTATTCGCCGTGCTGGATAAATTGGAGGAGTTCAAACTGAAGCCGCGGCGAAAGCGCCGCGATCTCGTCGAGCAGGAGCGTTCCTCCCGAGGCCTGAGCGAGCTTCCCCTGGCGCTCGACGCCGTCTCCTGAATGGCCGAACAATTCGGTTTCAAGCTGAGCCTCGCCGAAGCCGAGACACGCGACTTTGACGAACGGCCCCGTCCTCCGCGGACTGCGCGCATGAATCAATCGCGCCAGCACCGTTTTACCCGTCCCTCGTTCGCCCAAGAGGAGCAACGGAGTTCGTGAATTCGCCACGGTATCGACAAGTTCGCATGTCTGACGCAATATGGGATCGTCACCCGTTAATAGCTTGACGTCTCCCGATCGGAAGGTCGCGGCTGAGGAAGGGGCTCCGGCGCCGTTGGTTCCGCGGTGTGAAACGAATCCTCGACCCGCTCCGGTATCGACCGCCGATTCGGCTCGTCGCGCGGTATCGTCGCGCGATTTCGCGTAACCCGTCGAGGCGAGGTCGGAGTGGCCGTTCTCATTCGGATGTCCGCCGCCGCCCGCGGTTCCGGCGCCGTTGGGACGGGATGAGGCGAGCGGTCGAGCCGAATCGCCGGATTCGGAATTCGCTTCAGCGACTCCCACAGTCGGCGTGGAACCGTTCGTGTGATGCTGCGAACTTCCGTTCGTTCCGTTCCGGGGCGCGGGAACCGCCGACGACGCACATTGATATGAACATGTTTGTTCAAGTGATTGTGTAACGACGGCTCGCAGCGTGTTCGCGGACGTCGGAAATTTGAGCGCCGCGGCGGCGCCGAGCCGGATCGCGTCTTTGGAGCGATCACACGGCGAATCAGGGAAGAGGGTAACGCACGCGGTGTGCGGGTGTTTGCGACGAATATGGCTGAGGATTTCGAGCCCGTCGGGATCGTTCGGGTTGATGCCCGCGACGACGAGGTCGAATTCGTGTTGCGCCAACATCCGCGCCGCGACGCGATCGGAATCGGCTTCCTCAATTTTATGTCCAAGGGTCTGAAGCATCGACGAAATCAACGCGATCGTCGCGGGTTCGGGATGAACGACCAAAATACGGGCGTGGCTCATGGGATCATTCTCTCTCAAAGGGCGTCTCGCGAACTTCGCGGCGCCGAAGCGTCATCCTTGAGGGAATGATAGAACGTGATTCGCGGCGATCGGCTTTCTTCATCCCGGGAAATGCCGAATTCTTGGGAACGAACGACGAGAACCGGTGCGCGACACCGCGGTTTCCGGTCCTTATGACAACCGGAGCGAGCGTCGCGGGGTGCGCGACGGAATTGATGAACAGGTCAACCGCATCGTCAAATATCATCGTCTTGATCGTGATTCCTCGTCGAACCGTCAATCGGCTTCGATGTTAATCGATCCAATCCCAATCGCGCCGAGCGTTCCAGAAGATCGGCGCATCCACGGCGAACGCCCGGCTAGGCCCGCGGGTGCGCATCCTGATAGACGTCAAGCATTCTTTCATTCGTTACGTGTGTGTAAATTTGAGTCGTCGTGAGACGGCGATGCCCGAGCAACTCTTGCACGCTGCGGAGGTCGGCGCCGCGATCGAGCATGTGTGTCGCGAAACTGTGCCGCAACGTGTGTGGACTCGCTTCGGGCGCGAGCGCGTTCATCAAGAGATATTTTTCCAACAATCTGCCGACGCTTCGCGTGGTGAGTCGGCGACCGTGCTTGTTTAAGAAGAGCGCGGGTTCTCCGGCACGATCGGGTCGACGAGCCTCAATCCACCTGGTGATCCATTCGACCGCGGCGCCGCCGACGGGACATAGCCGCTCACGTTTTCCCTTACCGCGTACCCGGACGAGTCCTTGATCGAAGTCGAGATCGGCTAGATCGAGCGCGACGAGTTCTCCGACACGCAGGCCGCCTCCGTAAAGTGTCTCGAACATCGCTCGATCGCGGAGAGCGAGCGTCGTTGAAGGTTCAATCGAATCGAGCAGGCCGATCACCTGATCCACCCTTAAAAGCGTGGGGAGTCGTTTCGGTTGTTTGGGATTGCGGAGCGATTCGGCGGGATTGGAGGCGATCGCCCCCAACCTGCGCTGGTATCGATAAAACGAGCGGATGCAGGCAAGCCGCCGCGCGATTGTTGAGGGAGCGTCGCCGCGTCGCGAGGACCAGGCCGAGAATCCGCGCAACATCTTGGCGTCGACGGTCGCGAGCGCGACCTTGGCGCCCCGTTTTTCCGCCAAAAAACGAACGAAACAGGAAAGATCGCCCGCATACGATCGCAACGTGTGCGGTGATGCGTTCTTTTCGTTCTTGAGGAAATCCCAGAAGGCTTCGATCAGCGATCGATCCTCGGCGGTGAGTCGGTCGTCGGAGTCGTCGTACACGTCATCCATGGATTGAACCCGATCTCGTCGAGAAAGTTTCTGAAGTCGAGCGTCGGACGAGAAGTCGGCGCGAACGGCCTTATCATTTATCGGTCTGATCATCACGTCGATTCGAGCGTGCAAGCCTTTACCCCTCGTTCAGGCACGGAAAAATAGGGCGAAAACTTAGGGACGGGACGAAAAGAAGAAATTCCTCTTTCCATCCGACCGCGCTTACCGTATATTCATAGTGCGCCGTGGAGCAGCGGTTAGCTCGCCAGGCTCATAACCTGGAGGTCGCAGGTTCGATTCCTGCCGGCGTAACTTTTTCGAGCTGGATTTCCTCGCCTTCTTCTTGTTCCTACCTCGTCGATTCCGTTAATCACCAATCGTACGTACCGCGTGTTGATTTTGGGACACGATGGTTCCTCTCTTACACGCATTGTCTCACGAATCCACGATGCGGTTCAATCGTTTCCTCGGGGATTGGCAAGATTATTTCGACGGCTCACGGCGCGATCGATACCGCTTCGAGTTCATCCGATCCGCGTCACCCTCATCGTCATAAGTCGATGATGATTGAGATGATTGATGAATCGTTCCCGAGGTTCGTCTGAAATGATTCTGATGTGGCTCTTCTCGAATTGAGCGGGGATCCGACCGCCCGGTGCGAGTTCGGCTGAAGCCGTTCTTCCCAAGTTTTCGCTTCGCTTGTATGATTCTCTTGTCGGGCTCGAATGGACTCAACCGACCTCGGGGGAATCGCGTCATGATGATCAAAAAATGGGATCGATTCCAAGCAAAGTCGACGGGTTTGGTTCGTCATGACGATTCGGCGTCGTTCCGTATCGCCGAGGTTTGCTCATGACCGCGGCGCGTTCGACGCGCATTCCGACCCCAGCGGGAGGACGGATGCGCGATATCCAGGCCGTCGTTGATTTACTTTACAGCTTATTCCGCCGCGATGTTCTCGTTTTTTTTCCCGGCGCCGAGTTCGAGACGGTCGGCGAAGATAAGTCGCGCGGTTATCGATTCGAGGACGGCCCGAATTTCTCGGTCGTCGAGCTTGCCGAGTCGAACTGCGTCGAAATCGGCTTCTTCGGTTCGAGGCATCGGATTTATCCGCGCTCGGGGACGTCGTTCCGTGATCACGATCGGAGGATGATCGAGGCGATCGGCGCCGTCCTTTCGATGAGATATAATCAAACGTTTCAACTTAACAGTACGGCGCGGCTCGAGATTTATCGAGGCGGGGTCGAGGATCATTATGTCGCGGCGTTTATCGATCCCGCGTCCTACCATTCGACGGTGCTCCGTCCCAGCCGGATCGCGTCGGTGATCGAAACGCTCAGGACCGCGGCTTTATCCACGTATGAAAATCATCGCGTTTCAACGGGCGTTTTGCTGTTGGGAGCGCTCGAATACGCCGAACGAACGCGTCGAGTCGCTCCTCCCGACGCCTTGTTTTACGGCGTCGAGCTTTCGATCCTCAAAAGCATGCATCGGCTCTGCGACGGCAAACGCACGCTCTTTCTCGTCGATCAGGCGGGTTTACTGATTGATATTATTGATATTGAAAAATTCTCAAGTGATTTGCTAGATCCGTGTCCGTTGCTGGGGCCGATTCCATGCGCCGGGGCTTACAAGGCGCACGCCAAAGCGACTCTGGCGGGGGGTCATGTTTGCGCCGTGTTGAGTCCGAATCAGGAGATCAAGCTGTTTTACGGCGGAGCGCAGGCCTTCGCGTTCAACCATGGTCGTTGGCGAATCCTGGACCCTCGGTCGAAATACGCGATTTGGGAGGGGATGGTGAAAGCCCCCGCGCTCGCTCGGGCGTTGTTCCAGGCCGCTCTCGATCTGGCGGAAAGCCGCAAAGGGGGGCTTTTCGTCGTCGTCAACGACCCCGCCGCGGCTCGTGGAAGGTTGATCGACGAGCACGATCTGCTCGCCGAGGTCGCGGGGGATTCGCCGATTGAAGTGACACCGTTCGATCCGCTGGCCAAACGCGCCTTGCATTATCTTGCGCGGGGCCGATTCGCGACCGAGCTCGATTCGTCGGTTCTGGAAGCGCTCGCGGGGATCGACGGAGCGCTCGCGACCGACCCGCGCGGCCGAATCCTCGCGTTTGGAGCGATCCTCCGCCACGACGCCGCGTCGCTCGACGGTCGCATCGTCGCCGAAGGCGCACGCACGACCGCGGCGCTTGTCGCCAGCCGGTTCGGCGCCGTCCTCAAGGTGAGCGAAGACGGAGTCGTCTCGTGCTTCCAAAACGGCGCGCGGGTTTGGGATTATTGATCGCTCCGCAACCGTCCAACCGATACGATGTGTTTCGGTCGCGCCGCGTCGAATCGATCGTCGCGAATACGCTCAATCGATTCCAGGCGCTTTAACTCCTTGAACCACAATCCATGAGATTCGCCATGTTTCGCCGTTTCGCATGCGTTTTAACGCTGATCGTGTCCGTCGTCGCGTCGGCTCGGGGAGGGGATTTTCCTCGTTTCGAGAGGCGCGTGATCGATCCACACGTGGGAGAGGTTTGTTACGCGCTCACGACTACGGATGTCGACGGAGACTCCAAGCTCGACGTCGTCGCGCTCTCGGAAAACGGGGTCGTCGCTTATACCGCTCCCCATTGGAATAAACGCGTGCTGCTAAAAGACAAAACTGAACGCGATAACGTGTGCATTCAAGCGAATGATATTGACGGCGACGGTCGCGTCGACTTCGCGATCGGCGCCGCGTGGCGGCCCGCCGACACCAAAACGGGGGGATCGCTACAGTGGATCTCACGCGGCCGATCGGGGGACGATTGGCGCGTCATGCCGATTACCTCCGAGCCGACGTTGCACCGAATGCGCTGGGCCGATGTTCTGGGAACCGGCAAGAAGCAATTGATCGTCGCTCCGTTGCAAGGGAGGGGAACAAAAGGCCCCAATTGGGGCGAAGGGCGGGGGACCCGGATTCTCGCTTTCTCGGTTCCCGATCGTCCCGCCGAAGATCCCTGGCCCGTCGAGCTTGTCGACGATTCGCTGCACACGGCGCACAACTTATGGATCCACGATCTCGACGACGACGGCAAGCCTGATATCGTCGTCGCGGCGTGGGAAGGCGTGTTTGTTTTCAACCGAGGGTCCGACGGTAAATGGCGTAAAACGAAGCTCGGCGCGGGGAATCAAGACGCCCGGCCGTTCAAAGGGGCGAGCGAGGTTAAGGTTGGGCGGCTCGCCGACGGCTCGCGTTATATCGCGACGATCGAGCCTTGGCACGGCTTCCAAACCGTCGTTTACACTCCGCCCAAGATCGCGGGGTC
>JAKBCQ010000203.1 GCA_021807585.1 Planctomycetota bacterium
CACTCAATGTTGATCGCCGTGCCCGTGGCCGTCGTCGAGTTTTTCGACGGGGGTCACGTTGGGATTGTACGCATAAGGAAAGTTAATTTCTTTAACATACCATTCCCGATCGGAGCCCACGGTCATCAGCGAGAGGAGCGCGTATTGTTCCGGGATCGATTGAGCGGGACCGCGGTATTCATCGAACTTGAGTACCACGTTGGCGTACGATCCCGTCCCTTCGGTTCCATGATTCACAACCGTTAGATACGCGATCTTTTGACCCCCCGCCGCTTGCATCCGCGCCTTGATCGTTTTGATCGGTCCCAATACCATCTCCGAAACCGCCTGATTCGAGGCCGCCTGTTTCATCAATTCATTCATCATATCCGCCGGAGTATGACCCTTCCGCTGCTGCGGCGGTTGACGCCAGTATATCGCGTCCGCCAGTTCCCCTGTATTTAAAATCTCTACATATTTTTTGGAGAATTGCTCGGCTCGACGCCACCGAATCACGCCTTGAACCTGCGCCGACGTGAACGAAGAAAGACCGAAAATCAGCCCGAGCGCGATCCCGATCCGGGCGAAATTGAGGCCGGTGTAAATATCAGCATATTGTGTGATCCGCCGCGCCGCGATCGCACCTGTAATGATCGCCGCCAGCGCCACCAACCAGAAAAAGTCGTCCGCGAACGAAAAGATCGACGCCGCGCCCAGGATGGCGCTCGCGACCGCGAGCGGGCTGATCGCCCGGTATGTCGGGATCTCGTTCTCGATCGCGGGCGAATCGTCGGCCGCGGAAGTCTCTCTCGTTTTCACATCCATCGCCATTTCAACGTTCGCTCCGATGGCACGATCGCGGTAGCCGTCGCGTATTGATAACACAATATAATGCGCAATTCCCGCTGACGCTTCGACTCGATCGTAATCATATTAGCCTAATCGCCCGACGCGCGAGCGTCAAGCAATCAACGCGGCCAAATCAAGAACGATCGGCCGCCGTCGCTCGCCGAAAAACCCACCCCGATCCAAAACACCGCGAGCGACCACCCCAGAATGTTTGTCCAGGTCCATTGCGGTCCCCCCCGCGTGTGAAATCGACCCGCGAGGACGATCGCAAGCATCGTCAAACCCATCGACTGTGTTCCCAGCGGGTTCGTCCAATTCCAGCCCCGCGCCGCGCCCCGAAACGCCATTTGAAGGTCGAACACCCAGAGCAAAAAGCCCGAGGCGAGCCAAGCGAGATCGCCGACGCCACGCTCTTGATCGCCTCGTCGCAATTCGACCAGAGGTCCCGCGAGCGCCAAACAGCCCGCAAGCGTCGTCGCCCCGGCCAGCAATTCCTTCGGCGGCCACGATAACCGGTTGCGAGCAACCAGAAGCCAAAACGCCGCGATGATCGCAACCGCCATGATCGCCGCGTTCCAAAGCGGTTGAGCCGACGAGCCCGTCGTCACCGACCGGGATGAGGATGATTTCGCCGGCATCGATACCTTCTCCAACGCTTAAGGAGATGCTAATCTTCGGCGAGCCGCGCGTTTGCGCGTGGAACTCCCTCCTCTAAAATCGACCGTCCTTACCTCGGCGATCAGTCGACACGACAACGGGTTGCGACTTGAGGCGTTAGATTGGCATTTTCGGCACGACCGCGGAGCGACGCTTCCGCGCCAATCGGGGATCCTCGGCGCGGGTTCGAACGATCGAGCGATCGGGTAGACCGTCGACCAAAGCAGGGTCGCTAATGATCTTGTCTCCCTGCTCAACACCCGAAGTCACCTCAAGAAATTCCGGCGACGAGAGCCCGATCGTCAATTCGCGCCGTTCCAAACCGTCGTCGTCGCGGATGTAACAAACCTCGCGACCGTTCTCCACTCGCATCGCCCCAATCGGAATCACTAATGCATCACGATGTACCGATTCGATGAAAGTCACTTCGGCGGTCATGCCCGGTCGCAATCCCTCGGGAACCGAATTCAACTTCACTTTTCCGGCGTAATTCTTGATCTCGTTCCCCATGAACGCGAACCGCTCGGATTCGGGCACGGGCTTCACCGAAACCACGGTCCCGTCGATCTCGCGATGATTGAGCGCCTCCACCCGAACCTTCACCGCCATCCCTTCTTGAATCTTATCGACAATGGATTCATGAATTTGAGAAACGACTTCCATTTGATTGATATCGGGCAGATAGAACAAGCGCATCCGTTGTCGAACGACGACTCCCTCTTCAACCGTGAAGCCGAATTCAGGGCGATGCGCGTAGATCAACATTCCATCGTGGGGAGCGGTCATCGTGCAGCGACGAATCTGTAATTGAATGTGTTCAAGACGTGTTTGTTGTAACTTCAACGTGAGCAGACGCGATTCGAGATTCGTCCGAGCCGTCTGTACGTCCACCATCAAACACTTCATCTCTTTTTGCGTCGTGTAATCCATGAAAACCGAGTTCGCCTTCTTGGCGTTCTCATATTCCGCGCTCATCGTCAGTAAGTTTTGCTTGTCGGTCATATATTGGCCCTTGCCGAGATACCCCTTGGCGAGCATCTCCTCGGACCATTTCATCCGAATTTGAGCTTTTTCATAATCGGATCGTGCAAGTTTGAAGCGCGATTCCAAATCAATGCGAAATTGCTCTTTGAGCCCTTTTTGATATTCCTCGAGAGCCGTCTCGGCGAGCTCAAGGTCAAGCCGATTTTGCGTCGTCAGAGCGATCGTTTGCTGCACAAGGATCTTTTGCTGAAGCTCTTGTTCCTCGAAATCCGAAGCGTCGAGCTTGCAGATCACGTCTCCTTTTTTAACGATCGAACCGTCGGGGAGTAGCCAGATGATCGCCGAGGCGCCTCGATTCTCCCCCTTGATCATCGAGTTGCTCGAGACGATCTTTTCTAACTGGCAGCGGATCGTCGTTTGATTCGAACTCGATATTTCTCCCGCGGACGTGAGAGTCGACTTCAAGTCCATCCGCCCGACTTCGACGATCGGCAGCGACTGGATTTGAGCGAGCAACTCGCGCCGACGCTGAAACCGACCAATCGCCCAGATCGACGAAACCACGACAAAAACGCCGAAACCGGCGATCAAGATTCGACGGACAAAGGTTTTCGATCTCATCTCAAAACCCTCGCGTCCAGAGGTTTCGACGCAGCAAACCGACGATCAAGTCGAAATCGGCGAACAACCGATTCCAATAGTCCCACCCTCGGTCCACACTTCCCCGTTTCGATCTTAATGGAAGTATAAGATGTTCCGGGGCGGAAGCGGTGTTTCATCGGAAAATCAACTCCCTCGGGCGGGATCGGGGCGGGTGACCTGCGGGCGGGTGGAACTACTTATCGACCAATCTCATCACGCATTGTAAATCGAGAACGCCAAGACGACAAGCCCCTGGAGAATTCGGCGACCAATCACACCAATCAGCCGATTCCATCCGATCGAGAACCACCGCTTTTCGCTGATGCCGTTTCGTCGCCTTTTCGAGCCCGTGAGGCGATTGCGCCGCGAAATAAAACGGCGACGCCGGTCGCTTCCGGCGTCGCCTCGCATGATACGCAATCTCAAAACCACGCTCGCGGCAAGTGAATCGATCAAAGCGATCGATTCAATCTTCAAGTGCGTACCTAGTTAATCATGTCGGTGCGATCAACGCCCTTGCATCATCATCCCGCCCCCCATCATGCCGGGAGAGGTTTTCTTTTTCTTGGGGCCTTTGATGGCTCGTTCCCAATCGTCCTTCAACGCTTTCATCATCGGGTCGGAATGATCCGAGTTTTCCTCGTGGATCGTCAATCTTCCGTCCGATTTCAGCATCACCGACGAGGCGGGAAGTTGCATTGGAGGGAGATCGGCGTCGAGCGCCGCGAGCGAGATCGACCCTCCAAAGTCGTCGAGCAAGATCTCGTGGCTGTTGAAATCGATCGGTTTGTTCTGATTCTGCGTCGGAGCGTCTTCGTCGATGCCGATTTTGGGAACCGTCATCGAATAGGGAACACCGATCGATTCTCCCTCCATGATGCGGAACGTTCGGCAGATATTAAGCCCGTCGTCGGGATTCCACCGCGTCACCTGATACGTCATCTGATCGCCGGTGACGTTGGCCGTTCCCTCGGGCGTTTTCTCATCGAGATGAACCATCACGTCGGGCGGAACGCTCACCTCGTTTGAGGGCTCGCTCCAGGGGCCGAAAAGTTCTTTGTCCTTGGTGTTGGTTCCAGGCATCACGTTATCGTACTTATAATTCGGGTTCTTCACCACAACCCGCACGCGGTAACGATAAGAAGTATCGGGGTCGACAGTGAAATCGAGCGATCGAATCATGATCTCGTCGGCATTCGACTTGGGATAATCGGCCTCGGCCGCGCCCCCCATCCCCATCCCCGACATCTTCATGCTGTTGCCGTAACCCGATTGTTGATTCCCCATCATTTGCTGCATCATGCTCGAACCCTGCGAGTTCTGCGACATCATCTGAGACATCATCGACGATTGGTCTTGTTGACCACCCATCATCATCGACATCATGTCGGAACCCCCCGTCATGTATCCCCCGGCGCCGCCGCCGGTCCGCGGTGGAGGCTTGATCTCGCGTTTGTCTTTGGGAACGAGCCGAGCGATATGCACTCCTTGCCAACGTCCCGTGCGCAGCTTGGGTAGCGGATCAACCAACGTCTCGATCCGATATTCGTCCTTCGTCAGTTCCTCGGACGAATCGGGAAGATTGTCCAAAATCGTGTAATTCCGATCGAGATCGACTTTCTCCCAGTCGCTCCAATCGCCGCTGGTATCGCGTACCTGACGCGTCACGTCGAGTCGCAAATAATTGGGATGTGCCGATGTTTGGCGGATCGCCTTCGAAAAATTTTTGATGAACGCCTTGTTGTCCAAAACGCCCGTCAAAACCACCCATCGCAAACCCTTAACGGTTTGCTTGTATTCTTGATTGTCTTCTTTTTCTTCCTTCTCCTTGGCCGCCTCGGCGGCTTCGTCGACGCTTCCCGCGAGCGCCTGCTTCCGTTCCTGGTTCTTCCGTTCGGCTTCGGCCTGGGCTTCTTGCTTCTTGCTCGAAGGACCGACCCGCTTCTTCCGACCGCCACCTCCCATACCGCCCCCCATCATCCCTCCCATACCGCCTCCCATCCCTCCTCCCGCGGGACGCTTCTTTTTCCGTTTGGTCGGTCGAGGTTGTTGTTTGTCTTTCTCGGTGAGCGGAACCGGATCGCCGTTTTCATCAAGTTGATACATCAGCACGCCTCCGCGACCACGACTGGCGTAAAGTTCGGTCGCCGCCAGCAGCACCGGGTCCTCGCGCACGAGCCCCGCCCCCGGTTCGTTCGTCGTCCAGGGAATCGGCAACGCGAATTCCGACGCCACCAATTCCTTGGAACTCGATTCCTTCACCTTTTGGTCAAAATTCACCACGACGATCTTGTCGTTTTCGATTTTCTGGATGATCGAAGCCTCGGATTGAGGACGTCGAATATTATCGGCGGCCTGCTTTGCGTGCCCCTTCACCTCGTCGGGAGTCGTCTGAATACTCTCCCGCGAAAAGCTCATCCCCACAAAGGCCAGAAACGACGCCGCCGCGATCGCCATGCCGAGCTTCTCGCCATGACGAATGCCGAATTGTTTTAATTGTTCAAGAATCTTATCGACAGCCGGGTTGTTGGTCATGGAAACGATTCTCCTTGGTTCGAGGCGAAAGCGCTCGCGTCGCGACGCGCCGAGTGAATAAACTACATCTGTTCAAATAATTTGTCGTAAATTTACGACGATTTCGCCGAGGCCGATCCTCCCTGGGGCGCCGGAGACGATGAATCGCCTTTGGCCGCCGGAGCTTTGGCTTTTTCGGCCGATCCCTTCGCGCCTTCTACCGGCTTGGCGGCATCGGGCTTGGCCGCGGCGTCGGGCTTGGCGGCATCGGGCTTGGCCGCGGCGTCGGGCTTGGCGGCATCGGGCTTGGCCGCGG
>JAKBCQ010000204.1 GCA_021807585.1 Planctomycetota bacterium
CGACGACTTTACGCGCCTCGGTCTTCGCGAGTTCGAGCCGCGGCGACCCCGCGTCGGTCGCAGACATGCTCATCGAATTATCGATCACGATCACGTACTTTTGACGTTCGTTGTAAAAGCCTTTCGACCGCGGTCCCGCGAGCGCGAACATCGCCAGAAAGATAATCAACAATTGTAAAAACAAAAGGATGTTTCGGCGCAATCGCTGGAACAGGCTGTTGACGTGCAGGTCCTCCATGCTGCGGCGCCATAAGAGCGTGCTCGGCACCCGCGCCGGGCGGCGTTTGAGCTTGAGAAAATAGAGTGCGATGAGCGCGACGGGAACGCCCGCGAGCGCCGCCCACCGCGCCGGATCGAGCGGCGTATGAAAGTATTCGTGAAAGCTTTCCATCGATCCCGCTCCGTTCGCTCGAAGGTTGAATCCGATTCGGCGTCGATCTCGTTCGCCTTAAGGTTCGCTTACGGCTCGGAGTCTTCGTCGCGCGTGTTCGCCGCGATTTTCTTCTCTTTGACGATCTGCTTGATCGCGACGACGACGGTGTAGCCGATGAGCGCGGCGATCACTCCGTAAAAGATCCAGCCGTTTCGCACGTCGCCCGTCAACTGAAACAACTTGCCGAAGAGAACCGCGTTCATCGCACCAGGCCCCGCTCGCGCAGATAATTGAGCACGAGTTTATCAAAAGGGTTTTGATTCGTTGTGAAAATGTACGTGATCCCTCGTTTGGAGCACCACTCTTTGAGCCCCAGTGTGAATCCGTCGAGGGTTCTTTTGTAGCGATCGAGGAGGGGCGCGCTCATCGTGATTTCGGCGACGTCGTCGTCTTCGCAATCGACCAGGCGGAGATCGCCGGTGAATTCGGGTTCGACTTCTTCGCGGGAAAGCACCTGGATCGCGTAGATGTCGAGATCTCGCGCCAAAAGATAACGAAGCGCCGATTCATAGCCGCCTTTATCGAGAAAATCGGAGACGACGACGACGACCCCCTTTTGGGGGTGCTTGATCGCGAACTCTTTGGCCGCGGCCGTCAGATCGCTGCCGCCGTCGGCCTCGATCGACTCGAGATGATCGATCACGCGCCTCATCTGCGACCGGCCTCGAACGCTCGGAGTCGGCCTGCCGAGCGCCGTCGAGAACGATTCGACGACCACGCGATCATGACACACGAGCCCGACGAACGCGAGCGCCGCTGCGACCTGCTTGGCGTATCTCAGCTTGGTCGGCGCGCCGAAATCCATCGAAAGACTGCTATCAACTAATAAATGGAAGTGAAGATCCTCCTCTTCCAAAAATAACTTGATAAAAAGCTTATCGAGCCTGCCGTAAACGTTCCAATCGATGTGACGGACGTCGTCGCCCGCGACGTAGTTGCGGTGATCGGCGAATTCGACCGACGACCCGCGGCGCTTGCTTTTCCGCTCTCCCTTCATCCGACCCAAAAAGATTTTCCGACTCACAATCTCGAGCCGCTCGAGCTTGGCGAGAAAATCGGGATCCAGAAGCGGCTCTTCGGCGACTGCCATCGTCTCTTCCCTCTCGTTTCCCCACGATCCGGTTTCGATTCGCCAGAGGATAAAATATCGATTAAAAGAACATATCAGATATTTTAAATAAAATAAGCATCGCCCCCGCCGCCACCCCGAGCCCGACCGTCCAGGGGACGAGCGCCGCGACGAACGTGATCCAGCGGAGCTTCATGCTCGCCGCGGGATGCCGATGCAGATACGCGACCGCGGTGTACCAGCTTTCGACGAAGACGAGCGTCCCGCCGAGCGCCGTGAGGATCGCGAGCGTCGGCTCGAAAAACGACGCCAACAACGATCCCGCGGCGACGATCAGCCCGAACGTCGCCAGGCACGCGAAATCGGCCTTCGTCCAGATCATCCGCTCGCTCGCGGGGGTTCCCAGCGCGACGGGCGCGGGAGGCGGATCGTAAATGTCTCGCATCGTCGTCTTATCCTATGCTGAAAATATCATGATGTTATGCTTTGATACGCCGCGGTCGATCGCTCGCTCGCCGCTCGGTCGACCTCGCGGCCTAGCCCGCCTTGGCGGGGACGAGATCGACGGCTTTATCGGGAACCGAATCGAGGATTTTGAGCAGAACCTCGTCGCATTCGACCCCCTCGGCCTGGGCCTCGAAGTTGAGCAGCACGCGATGTCTCAGCGCCGGAAGATAGACGCGACGGAGATCCTCGAAGCCCACGTTGTAGCGGGCGTCGAGGAGCGCGCGAACTTTCGCCGCGAGCACCAGCGTCTGGACGCCGCGCGGGCTCGAACCCCATCGGATGTATTTATTGGTAACATCCGTTGCGAACGGTCCGTCGGGGTGGGTCGCGAGCGCCAGCCGGATCGCGTAATCCTGCACGTGGGGCGCGATCAACACCTCACGCACCAGCGCCTGCATCCGCAGCAACGTCGCTCCGTCGATCACCTTCTCGGCTCTCGGATTGTCGCTCCGCGTCGTCCGGTCGAGGATCAGCGCCAGCTCCTCCCGTGTCGAATAACCGACAACCAACTTGAACATAAAACGATCAAGTTGCGCCTCGGGGAGAGGATACGTTCCCTCCTGTTCGATCGGGTTTTGCGTGGCCATCACGAAGAACGGCTCGCCGAGTTTATGGATGACTCCGCCGACGGTCACCGAGTGTTCCTGCATCGCCTCGAGCAGCGCCGATTGCGTTTTGGGGGTTGCGCGGTTGATCTCGTCGGCGAGAACGATCCGCGAGAAGATCGGCCCTCGTTGAAACTCGAAGATTCGCCTGCCGTCGGGCGCCTCCATCACGACGTTCGTTCCCAATATATCCGCGGGCATCAAATCGGGGGTGAATTGGATGCGATTGAAATCGAGCGCAACGGTGTCGGCGAGCGTCCGCACCAACAACGTTTTACCAAGCCCCGGAACCCCCTCCAACAAAGCGTGACCACCCACAAACAAACACGTGAGAATGCCGTGCACAATCTCCTCGTGGCCGACGATCACCTTGGCGATCTCGCCCTTCACTCCGGCGTACGCCGCACGAAACGCGTCGGCTCGCGCCTCCATCGATTCCGGGTCCGCGGTCATCGCGATCGTCCTTTCTTGGAAACGAATCGAAACCTCGTGATGTCCTTCAAGAATGTTCTTCTTATCTGAATCATGTATTTGTTCATGTCACTTCCCCTCTTCCTTTTTGCCCGGATTGCGATCCTCCCACACCTTTTGCTTGGCTCGGAGCAAGCGATCGGTGTAGCTTTCAGCCTCGGCGGGTTTGGCGCCTCCGGGGGGAAGCGGAGGTTTGGAAGCGTCGCCGCGGGGTGAATTTTCGCGCGCCCTTTCCGCGGCGACGATCGATTCGCCGGGCGCAATCGAGACGTCGCGGGGAGTCGGCTCGAATCGAGTCGCGGCGCGCGATTTTTCGATCCGCTCGACGACGTCGGCCTTACGACTTTTAAGCTTATCCAGATATTCTTCTCTCCCGACCGCCTCGTCGCCGCGGAGCTTGATCCACGCCGAGGCGATCCCAGCTCGGATCCGCTCGAAATCGGGAGCGATCCGCCGCACCGCGACGTCGAGCAAAAACAAAAACGACGCCAAGAACAACAAATCGGGCCAGAGTTCGCGGTAACTTTTCGGCGGGGGTTGGTTCTTATCACGCTCGAACACGTTTCGTGAATCAAGCATCGCCTGATAATCGATCTCTTGATTCGGTCGATATTTCCAATCGATCGTCTCTCCTCCCGAGAGGCTCGCGATCGAACCGAGGGTTTCGGGATCGGCGCGCAGCTCGCGGTATTCGTCGGAATAAGGGACCGACACCCCCGAAGAAACCACGCCTTGAAAGCCCTTCGCGCCGCGATAGCCGATGTTGACGAAGTAATTGCCGCTCGACTCGGCCGATTCAATCGTCGCCTCGTAATGTCCAGGTGCGGTTTGCGCCAGTTCGATCGATCCGCGTGTGAGGTCGGGGCGAACGACGACGCCTTTCATCGTGAGAAAATTGAGGAATTGGTTCTCGGCGTCGAGCGCGTCGACGACGACTTTAACCTTGCCGTTTTCGCGTCTGAGGTTGATCGTGAGGTTGCCGCGTTCGACGGGCCGCATCGACCAACGAATGATTTGCGACCAGAACGCCGCGTAATTCGACCAGCTTGTCCACGCGGACGCCCAGCGATGACCCGCGTCCGACGTGAACGCGACCGATCGGCCCAACCCGTACGTCCAATGAGCCAACAGCGGATTCGGCTGACCCGTGGGCAACGGCGACATGATCGGCGCCTCGACGAGTTCGCTCTCTTTCAGGCTCGTGAGGACGATTCCCGAGATCCCCGGGAGCGCATTGGGGATTCCATTTAAAGGTTCGCTTAAATAGATGAGATTGGGCGTCCATGAGGGGTTGCGTTCGAAGATCAACGGTCGAGAGATGATCCGCGCCTCTTTCTGATAGATCCTCGGCAAGGCGCGGGGATTCGTGACGTTATAAAAACGTCCTTTCGTCTGTTTGGCGAGGTTGCTCATGACGTTGATCGCGGATTGATCGTTGCCGTGCGCCGCGGTGAGGACCGTCGTCACCGTCACCTTGCTCGCCGCGAGCGCGCGGATCACCGCGGGGGTCGGCGGCGTCGGATCGCCGTCGCTAATAATAATGATATGTTTGGTCATCGCGTCGCTCTTGGCGACGAGCCCCTTCATCGCCATCTGAAGCGAGGGATCGAAATCGGGCATGTCGCCGGGAGTCATGCGATCGATCGATCGCAGCATCGAGCCCCGAGTCGCTCCGATCTCGCGGAGCGGAAAGAGCCACGCCTCTTGCCCCTGCCAGTGGATCAGCCCGCAGTAATCGTAATTGGATAAGGTTTTAATCGCTTGTTGAGCAATCACTTTTTGCCAATAATTTCCCTCGGCGATCTCGCTCGCGTGCATAATAAGAGCGAGAGCGCTTTTACCCATCACGCGCATTGCTTTGATTTGCATGTCGACGGGAAGCGCCTTTTCGACGGGCGAATCCTTCCACCCCCCCGCGCCGAAACTGTTGGGCCCGCCAAGCATGACGAGCCCCGCGCCCATGTCGTGCACGTTCGATTCGAGGAGTTTTTGCTGGGTGTCGGTGAACGAATCTTTGGGGACGTCGGCGAGCACGACGGTGTCGTAGGGCTGAAGTTGGGCGAGATCGGTGGGTAAGGCGTCGCCTCCGACCGCGCCCGAACCGTCGATACGGGGAGCAACCATCACGGTCACGCCGATCCCCTTCGAGCGGAGCGCCTTGACGAGATCGTCGTGATCCCCCCGCGTTCCCTCGATCAGCAACACCTGGGCGGCGCCCCGCGCCATCGTGAACCCCTCGGCGCTGTTGTTGATCGCGCGGCGATCGCCGCTCCCCTCCTCGGGTATGAATTCGGCGGTAAACGTATAAAAATTTGGTTCTGTGATTGTTTGTTTAAGCGTTTTGACGTTCAGTCCGCGTTCGAGGGTGATCGGGATCGGCTGTTCGTTGCCGTGCGCCGGCGCGCGGTAATTATCGGCCTTCTGGAAGATCTGGAGCGTCCCTTTAACGGGCTCTCCGGCGCGGATCACCACGTTGACGTCGACCGTCTCCCCTTTTTTGACGTCGGGAGGGATCGAGACTTTTTCAACAAGCACTTCACGATCATATTTATACTGAATGGGAACGACGTCGATCTGGACGCCGAGCCGACGCGCCGCCGACGCCTGCTCGATCGCGTCGCCGCGGTTTTGGTTGCCGTCGCTGACGAGGACGATCCGCCGCGCCGTGTCTTCGGGAAAGGTCGCGAGCGCCTGCCTCAGCGCCGCCGAAACGTCGGTGTATTCGGAGTCGATCGTCGTTTCGAGCCCCTGGATCCGGTTGAACGTCGGCGTCGGCGGGACCTCGATCCGCGGCTCTTTGCCGAAGGCGATCACCCCCGCGAGATCGTCGGCTCGCTTTTGACGG
>JAKBCQ010000205.1 GCA_021807585.1 Planctomycetota bacterium
GCACGTCGGCGTGTCCCGTCAGTCGAACGACGTTTTTCCAGACGCTCGCATCGGACGATTCGCCCACGATCTCTCCTCGATCTCGATCAACCGCTGCGCTCTCGACCTGCGATTCGTGTTCTTTCGATCGCTCGGTTCGTTCATCCACAAGACGCGAAGCAAACATAAAAAGATATTTACCGATAGCGTAACACGCGCCGACGACGAGCCAGATCGGCGCGTGATTGCGCGCGAAGAGCGACCACGCGATCGCCAGATGGAGCGTGAGGTCGCAGAATTCGTCGAGCATGGCGTCGAGAAATCGGCCGAATTCGCTCGCGGTCCCCTGCAAGCGAGCGAGCCGACCGTCGGCGGTGTCGAGCACGAGCCCGATCGCGAGGAGGATCGCCGTGCTCGCTCGAACGAGCGGAGAATGTCCCGCGAACGCGATCAAATACGAGGCGAACAAAACCGAAGCCGCGGCGGCGATCGTCACCGCGTTGGGTCGAATGATCGTCGGCGCAAGCGCCTCGGCGAGCGCCTTGGCGGGACCGAACGCCCAGTATTTTCCAATCGGTTGATATAATGATCGATGAATCAACTCGCGTTCAGCGGCGTTGATCCGTTCGGCCGAGTCGAGCCGCCAAAGCACGGCGCGTTCGGCGTCGGCGCCTTCGCGCCACGCTTTCCGCAGTCGACGCTCGTCATAAAGCCGGTCGATCTTGACGACGAAGGCGTTCGGCTCGGGCGCCGCGGTCGAAATCGGAATGACTAATCGATTAGTATTTACATATTTCTCAACATCGTCGCGTTCTCGCTCTTCGACGACGATGCGCCTAGTTGCGTTGCGATCGATCGACCGGGTGATCTTGAGGTGCTCTCCGAGGACGCGCCGATGGGGCGCGAGGGGAGACTTGAACGCTTCCCGCGCGTCGATGACGATCGGCCTTCCGCGGTCGGTCGGTTTCTTCACCAGCGGAACCTCGCGAAAAAGGCTTCTTGTTTCTCGCCCCAATCCGCTCCGTACCGATCGCGGACGCCGCGTCGCGCCGCGATCGCTTGCCGCGATCGTCCGAGCGCTTCGATGAACCCCGCGATAAACGCCCGCCTTCCCGTCGCGATCGCATGCGCCAACCGGATCGGCGTCCAAAACCAATGAGCGATCAATCGCGCTCCGCGAAGATTTTTCCATACAAATAAGAATGTGTTACGATAAGCTAATCGTTCACATCCCTCGGACCCGAACGTTTTTTCGAATGTGGCGAAACCGTGATGAAACGCGACCGATTCGGGAACGTAATAGCCCCGCGTTCCCGCGAGCCAGGCGCGAAAGCCGAGGTCGAGATCCTCGATTCTGCCGGGAAAATAGATCGGGTCGTAGCCGCCGAGCGCGACGAACCGAGCCCGGTCGACCGCGAGCACGGGCCCCGCGGACGCCGTTAAATCGGCTTGATGAATCGAATCTTCATATCCTGGAACGCGACACATCCCTTGTACAAGCCCGAATCGGCTTCGCACTCGCGTTCTCATCCCCTCATAAACCGATCCGTCGCGGTTCCAGCAAAGGGGGGCGGCGAAGAAGGCGTCGGGTTGATTTTCGAGAGCGTCGACCAGCGGGTCGATCGCATCCTCGGCGAGCCTGATGTCGTTATTGAGGAGAATGAGCGTACGATCGGTCGAAATTATCGATATATCATTATACGAAGCAAGGCCGTGATTGTCGGAACGAATCACGCCGATTTCAGGCCACGATTGCTTCAGATATCGAAGCGAATCGTCGGTCGAGCCGTTATCGACGACCGAGACGTCGCACGGCCGGTACGAACGTTTCGCCGCGGCGACGACCGACGGCAAGCATTCGGCGAGGAGTTCGACGCCGTTATAATTGAGCACCAATATATGAATGCGATCCACGGGATCCGTCCCTCGGGCGTTCGACGCCGCGCGGAGCGCTCGTTGAGGGCTTCCATGCCCTAATCGTTCGCGTTCGGAAAGCGCGAGGTAAATTACGACGCCCCCCTCGATCCGTCAATCCCTTTGTTCCTTCCCTCTTGGGCGCGTTGCGTGTGCTTCATCCTCACGGAAGAGGACCGACTCGACGTCTCTCTCGTGAACGTTGTTCGCGTCCTCCATTCGAGCGATCTTGATGAATTCCGCGGTTTCGCGCGCGAACCGGCGCGGACCTTTTTCACTCATCATGTTCGCTGGAGCAGGCTCGGCGCGCGATTTTCGGTAAATCACCTTGAGCGTTTTTCCCGCCTCTGCTATGTTTCCGCGACATGCCGCGTTCCTACGCGCAGGGGCGGCGTTCTTGATCGACGTTCGTCCCGTGGAGCGCCGAATCGCGGCGGCTCCGTCACTCGTTTGACAACCATCTGTCGCTCGTCCAAAGCGCCAGTTCGGCAAGGAGGCCTCTGGCATGAATCGCCGCGCGGCCCTGTTTTCGACGCTCTTACTCGGCGGCCTGCCGCTGACCAAACTCGTGGCCCAATCGAGGGATAACCGTAGGCGCTACCGCGACGACCGCTATCGCGACGACGTCGCCGATCGTGATAACCCGCGCGACGACGCCGATAGCGACGACGCGGTCCGGCGCGTTCGCGACGACGATCCGCCCGCCGATATCCCCCCCGAACCGGGGCACGTCTGGCGTCGTTTCGATATCTCACGCTATACCGATCTTCCTCACGCCAATAGCCTGCCCCAAAACGCCGTCGTGGAATGGATCTTCCGACGCACGGGTTCGTCGCGCTGGTACGGCGAGAAAATTTCGGTCCTCAGCGCCGGCCGGAACGAGATCCGCGCGTTCCATTCTCCCGCGGTTCTCAAACAGGTCGCCGAGATCGTCGAACGGTTCACCAACCCGATCTCGGATTACCTCTCGGTCGGAGTCCGATTTGTCGCGGCGGTTGATCCGTCGTGGCGCAATCTCGTTTACCCGCGGCTCAACCTCATCAAAACGGGCCCTCAAGGCCAGCAGGTGTGGTCGCTCAAGGTCGAAGACGCCGCGATGGTGATGACCCAAATGCAGGTCTTCCAGGGCTTTAAACTCCTCGCCAACGAAAAGGTGGAGATGATCAACGGCCAAACGCTAACGATCACCACCACCGAAAAACAATTTTACACCGCCGGCCTGCGACGGACGTCGGGGCGAATCGGCTCTCAGCCCGATACGCAACAGTTGATGGAAGGGGTGGTTCTCAAGTTCAGCCCGCTGCTCAACTTTGACGGCGATTCGATTGAATCGGCGATCGAGCTGACGGCGAACACCGTCCGATCGTTGCATAAGGCGAAAGTTCTGGCGCCTCGTGAGGTGGGTTCGAACGATGTTTCGATCGATGTTCCCGAGGTCAGCGAAACGCGGTTCAACCAAACGGTGTCTTGGCCTCTCGGCCAAACGCTTTTGATTTCGGCCGGGATTCACCCTGGTATTCTTCAAACGAAGAACGGTTTTCTGGGGATGCGGATCCCTGGAACGATGCCGACGAACACCGAACTGCTCGTTTTCCTCGATGCGACGACGGTTCGTCCCAAGCGCGCCGCGCGTGAACGCGATCGCGATCGCGTTCGCGATTGACGACGAAAGCGTCGGTATTTCATAGAAATATTTATTTTAATATAAGATGACGTTTTGGTTCATTCGTCGACGGTTTGCGCGTCGACGGGGGGATTGTATCGTCGCGTCGATTTGATGCGGAATTGGGCGCCGCGGCGTCTCGAGAGGCGAGCGCGTTTAATCGATCGAGCGCGCCCGGAAAAATTGCGCGCGGCGGGGTTGACATGGCCTTTAGTACATGCTACCTTTTTGTTCATGAAAAGCGTGGAGTTGGTCGGACATATCGACGCCGACTGTTTCTACGTGTCGGCGGAGCGGGTGCGCGATCGGTTCCTGGTGGGGAAGCCCGTCGGGGTGCTGGGGAACCAGGGGGCGTGCGTGATCGCCAAAAGCTACGAGATGAAGCGCGCCGGGGTCGGCACGGGGACGCCGATCTGGGACGCGGTTGCGCGGTGTCCCGACGGGATTTACCTTAAGCGTGATTTCCGCTGGTACGAGGTTTTAAGTCAAAAGATGCTCGAGGTCGTGCGGGAGTGGTCGCCGCGGGTCGAGTATTATTCGATCGACGAATTCTTTTTTAGCGCGGTGTTGACGCGTGAACGGGGGACGTTCCAGGAGATCGCCGAGGGGATTCGGCGGGCGATCTGGGAGCGTGTGGGGGTTCCGGCGACGGTCGGCCTGGCGCGGTCGCGGACGCTCGCCAAGCTGATCTCGGATTCGGCCAAGCCGTTCGGCGCGCGCGTGGTCGCCGACGCCGACGCCGAGCGCGAGCTTCTCGCCGATCGTCCCGTGAGCGAAATCACCGGGATCTCGGGCCGGCGCGAGACGCGGCTCGCCGCCTGGGGAATTCAAACATGTTTGGATTTAGCAAAGGCGGATCGACGGCTCGTCCGGTCGCTTTTGACCGCGACGGGGGAGGCGCTGTGGTGGGAGCTCAACGGCGACCCCGTACGGCCGATCGAGCCGCGTCGGCCGCCGCACAAGGCGCTTTCACGCGGCGGCAGCCTGGGAGGCGCGGCGTCGAGCGACCCCGTCGTCATCCACGCCTGGCTCGTCCGCAATCTCGAACGCTTAATCGAAGAATTGCGCTATCATCAAGTGGTTACGGGGCGATTGACGGTTTGGGTTTCGTACCGCGACGGTCGATCGGGGGTCGGCCAAACCGACCTCGCGGCGCCGACCGACCTGTTCGACCGCCTCCTCGACGCCGCCCGCCCGTGCCTGCGGGCGGCGTGGATCCGCGGAGCGATCGCGACCCGCATGCACCTGATCGCCGAACGCCTCGTTCCCCGATCGTCGCGCCCCCTTGGACTCTTCGACCCCCCCGACGACCGCGCCCGCGCAATCGCCGATCTCAAAGAACGCGTTAACAAACGCATCGGCCGGTTCGCGCTCCGAAGCGCCGCCACTCTCCCCCTCGCCGCAATCTACGACGATTCCGCCAACGGCTACGACATCTGCGACGTTCGAGGAAAAATGTGCTTTTAAGATAGTATTCTATTGTAAGAGATATAACATATGTGTGACGGGATCGCGACGGCGCGGAGCGAGTTTTCGGTCGACCTCGTCGAACGCTACGGGCTTGCGAGCCGGCTGCACGATCGCGGCGGCGAGGCCGAGTATCGGTTTTTGTACCGCGACCGTCGTCCCCGCCTTCCCGTTTGGCGCGACGGCCGGATCGAGATCGTCCGCTGGGGAAACGGCCGGGGCGAAAGCCGGTTCCTCCCGCGAACGGGCTGGACGTGGCTGACGACCGTCGAGGAAGGAGGCTGGCGGAACGCGAACGCCGTCCCCGTCGATATCCCCGCAGCGGTGATCCTCGATAAAGGCGTTTGGATCCGCGTGCGCGAAGGAATTCGCGGTCTCGTCGTTCCCGACGAACGGGGCGCCGCGGTCGCGTACGTCGTCTGCGAACCCGCGGGACACTATTACCGAGTGATGACCCGCAATAACCGCACACCCGTTCTCATCGACGAAAAGATTTGAACCTCGGATGAACCGCGAAGAATGAAGCGAGACCGCGGCGAACCACGGAAAAAGAGAAGATTTTTTACCACGGATGACACGGATAACACGGATAAGATAATAACTAGAGAATCATAAACAGGGCAAAACAGAGAAGATTTTTTACCACGGATTACACGGATAACACGGATAAGAATACAATAAATAAATTTGATGAAAAATGGCTAAAATCAAGAGAAGATTTTTTACCACGGATTACACGGATAACACGGATAAGAAAATAATTAGAAAATGATGAATAGAGTAGAATAGAGAAGATTATTAACAAGGATAGCACGGATAGCACGGATAGCACGGATAGCACGGATAACACGGATAGCACGGATAATTCGGATAGAAGAATAAGGGGTTATAATTAATAAGTTTAGTA
>JAKBCQ010000206.1 GCA_021807585.1 Planctomycetota bacterium
TCTTTGGCGAGCGATTCGTATTGCGCCGCGGCGTCTTGATATTTTTTATCTTGAATCAATTGATCGATCAACGATCGCCGCAGCTCGCGGCGCGACGGAGCGAGCTTGACCGCCTTGTCGAACCACGTGCGAGCCTCGGCGGATCGCCCCTGCGACGCGAGCGTTTTTCCCAACCGCGCGAGCGCGTCGACGTCTTCGGGGTTCTTTTTAATCCAGCTTTCATAATACGAAATGAGCCCGGCGATATCGTCGTTTCTTAAAAATACATCCTCAACTTTCGATCTGATCTCGCGATAAAGCCAACTGTCGGGGTTGACGTTTCCGAGCAGCTTTTCGAAATCGGCGAGCGCCGCGGCCGATTTGCCGAGTTTCATTTTGAGTTCGGCGGCTTCGATTTCGATTTGAACCCGGCGGAATTTGTCTTTCACGCGTTTGGCGAGCGCCTCGTAGCGTTCGAGGGCGCGTTCGGGACGCGATTCCTCGGCCAAAATCGCGGCGATCCGTTCTTGCAGACGGTCGTCGTCGGGAAAGAGCGTGTCGAGCCGTTTCCAAACCGCGCGGGCGCGGTCGTCTTGATTCGTTTTTTCATAAACACGTCCGAGCGCCTGAAAGATCTCGATCAGATCGTTGCGAGCCGGCTTGCGGTCGATCGCGCGTTCGAACGCCTTGGCGGCGTCTTCGGGTCGACCCACGAGGACGAGCGCCTGTCCGAGATAATACGGCGGAATCGGATCGTTCGGCCGCGTCTTCTCGGCCTCGACGAGCGCGGAAACCGACGCGGCGTCGCGGCCGCGCTGCGCCTCGATCAATCCTTTGATCAACCAGGCGATCCCGTCGTTAGGATCGTTTTTGATGCGATCATCATACGATTTGAGGAATACGTCGATCGTTCCGCGCTCGACGTGATAACCGTAGACGCGGTCGAGCGCCGTGCCGCGGCGGGGGCTTTTTTCGAGCAGCGAAACGAAGCGTTCGACCGCCTTGCGTTCGCGTTCCTCGTCGCGCTCCGCGGCGAGATCGGCTTGCGCGAAAGCTCTCGGAGCGTGAGGCGGGATCGCCGCCGTGAAGAAACCGACGAAAAGCATTACGATGAAATGCGAGGATCGGAACATCGGATGTCGCCTCATCAGAACGGTCGACGCACGTCCCTTTCGATCGATTGAAGATACATCGTGGTTTCTCCCGCGGCAACGGGTTTCGATGAATTCCTCCGGCGTACGGAAGTCGAATACAATCAGACTCACAAGCATATAAAAAAAATTGAGAATCATGATGCGAATCGCGGTTTGATCCGATTTGAGGTGAAATCGCTTGCGAAAGGAGGGGAATCCGTCGACAATCGTCACGATCGGGGACGATTTCGGTCGTTCGAGATTGTGCGAGCGGCTGTGAATAATGCGTCGCTCGCGACGAATGACCTGGGAATCGACGAACCATTCCCCCCTTTTTTGGGAGTAACTCGATGAATCGGCGGATTTTCGGCACGGTGGTGGCGGCTGTTTTCGTGGCGCCTTCGTTCTGTTGGGCGCAGGTTGAGCTGAAATTCAAGCATGTCGAGGGGCGCGAACGCGAGCTTCGGCAGGTTGTGAAGACCGATCAGATCTTGACGATCAATGGCATGGACCTGACGACGAAGGTCGAGCAGGTCGTGACGATGACGGTGGGGACCGGCAAGCGAGAAGCCGACGGCAAACTTCCCGTTCGGGTGACTTTCAACGCGATTCAGCAAGACATGGATCTCCCCGGCGGGCTCAAGTTCACGTTCGATTCCAAGCATCCCGAAGACGCGAAAGTTTCGAATCCCGCGCTTGATATCATCAAAGATATCGATAAGGCGATCGTCGGCGGGGGGTATACGATTCTGCTCGATAAGGACGATCGCGTGACGTCGATCGAGGGCGCCGAGGCGGTCGTTTCCAAGGCGGGCGAGATCAACCCCAAGGCCGCCGAGGCGATCAAAAAGCAATTCGACCCCGCGACGCTCAAGCGAGGGACCGAGCAGGAATACGCGGTCGTCGAGCGCGGTCTCGTTCGACCCGGCGACACGTGGGAACGGACCGAGGTCGAAGAGATCGGCCAGGGACAAACGATCACCTACAAACGAAAATATGAGTATCTCGGTACGGTTAAGAGGAACGACAAAGAATACGATCGCATCGGCGTGAAGGCGCTGGACGCGTCTTATGCGATGGACCCCGCTTCCGACAATCCGGTGAAGGTTGCGAACGGCGATCTCAAGGTCGAATCGACCGAGGGGGAGGTTTTATTCGATCGAGCGGGAGGGTACGTGTATGAAACGCGAGCGAAGGATCGGCTCAAAGGGAAGTTGGCTCTCACGATCAACGGCATGGAGTTTCCCGCGGATCTCGACCTGACTTTCGATCAATCGACGTCGCTCGCGGGAGAGCCCAAACGGGTCGACGAGAAGAAGTGAACGATCAAGCGATCGATCATTCTTCCGCGTCAAAATAGAGAAGAATGAATGTTCAATCGCTCAAGTGCTTTTAAGCATGGATCGAATGTTTTGTTCGTTCACGGGTTGAACGATCCCCCGCTCGGTGACGATCGCCGCGATGAGCCGGGCGGGGGTTACGTCGAACGCGGGGTTGTACGCGTGGACGCCTTCGGGGGCGGTTTTTTTGCCGAAACCTTCGGTGATTTCTTTGGGATCGCGTTCCTCGATCGGGATCGCCCCGCCGTCGGGGATCGAGAGATCGAACGTGCTCGAAGGCGCTGCGACATAAAACGGAATGCCGTGAGCGTGCGCCAAAACCGCCACTCCGTAGGTGCCGATTTTATTGGCGGTATCGCCGTTCGAGGCGATCCGATCGGCGCCGACGATCACGAGGTTGATCTTATGTTCTTTCATGACGACCGCGGCCATGCTGTCGCAAATGAGGGTGACGGGAACGCCTCGATTGCGCAGCTCCCACGCGGTGAGTCGCGCTCCTTGAAGGAGGGGACGCGTTTCGTCGGCGTAAACGTGGATCCCTTTTCCTTGCTCGTGCGCCGTGAAAAGAACCGCGAGCGCCGTGCCGTAATCCGCGGTCGCCAGGCCCCCCGCGTTGCAGTGCGTGAGGATCCCCTGCCCTTGGGAGACGAGCGCCGCGCCGTGACGCCCGATCGCGCGACACATCGCGCGGTCCTCGGCCTCGATCGACCGCGCCTCGTCGAGCAAGCTTTGAAAGAAAGCTTGAACGCTTACATCATCAGGAATGGATTGCGCGATACGATCGATGCGATCGAGCGCCCAGAACAGGTTGACCGCGGTCGGTCGGCTGGTGCGAAGTCGCGCCGAAGCCTTGAGAACGCCGGTACGCGACGCGGAGAGATCCCCCTGGATCAATCCCTCGCGGGCGCCCAAAAGCGCTCCGTAAGCCGCGGCGACGCCGATCGCGGGAGCTCCGCGCACCCTCAGTGCGCGGATCGCCTCCCACACGGTTTCTACCTCGCCGCAAGCGATCGTAACGAATTCGCCGGGGAGTTTTGTCTGATCGATCAAGACGACGCGGCCCGAGCGAGCGTCTCCCTCCCACGCGACGGTCGCGAACGACGACGGATCGCCGATCCCTGACACGCGTCGATCGTCCGTCACTCGATTTCCTCGAATTCTTCGTCGGCGTCGTCCTCTTCGTCGCCCGACTCTTCGGGATCGACCCACGTGTAGAACTCGGCGTAGATCTCCCAGATCGTTTTGAGCGAGCCGCGGACGTCGGCGGGCTTGAGCGGAGGATGATCTTTGCCGAGGCCGGCGACCTTGACGGCGATATCGAGAAGCTCGAGATTCTGCCGCCGCATCTCCAGGAAAATCTGGCTTTGCGTCGTCAATTCCATCGCGAGATCATGTTCATGATCGTGTTCGTCGTCGTGATCGTGACCGTTTTCGTGATCGTGTTCGTTCATCATAATTCGTCTCCTGCAAAAAAAATTAGACCGCGGCTTGCCATGGAACATAAGGAAGACCGAAGGTTTCGGCGACGGCGCGATTGACGACGCGCCCGGCGTGGATGTTGATTCCCTCGGCGATTCCAGGTGAGTGTTGAGCGGCGTCGCGCCAGCCGTCGCGGGCGAATTGCACGATATAAGGGAGCGTGACGTTGCACAGCGCGTATGTGCTCGTCCTGCCGACCGCTCCAGGCATGTTCGTCACGCAATAGTGGAGAACGCCGTCGACGAGATAAGTCGGATGCCGATGCGTCGTCGGCCTGCTCGTTTCGACACATCCCCCTTGATCGATCGATACGTCGACGATCACCGATCCCGGCTTCATCCGGGTGAGATCGTCGCGACGCACGAGCCGGGGCGCCCGGGCGCCCGCGATCAATATCGCGCCGATCACCAGATCGGCACGCTCGATCGATTCCAAAATCGTATGCCTATCTGAATATAAGGTATTGACGTTGGGAGGCATGATGTCGTCAAGGTAACGAAGCCTGTCGAGGTTGACGTCGAGGATTCGCACCGAGGCGCCGAGTCCCGCGGCGATCTTGGCGGCGTTCGATCCGACGATCCCGCCCCCCAACACCGCGACCTCGGCGGGGGCGACCCCCGGAACTCCCGCGAGCAGAATTCCCCGCCCCTCCTGCGGACGTTCGAGGTATTTCGCCCCCTCTTGGATGCTCATCCGTCCCGCGACTTCGCTCATCGGTGTGAGCAGAGGAAGGTTCCCGCGGGAGTCGCGGATCGTCTCATAAGCGATCGCCGTCGCCCCCGACGCCAGGATCGCACGCGTCAACGCCTCCTCCGCGGCAAAATGAAAATACGTGAAAACCGTTTGACCCGATCGGATCAACGGCGTTTCGCTCGATTGCGGTTCCTTCACCTTCACGATCAAATCGGCGCGCGCCCAGATCGACCCCGCGTCGTCGACGATTTTCGCGCCCGCGGCCTCGTACTGCGCGTCGACGATCCCGCTCCCCTGCCCCGCTCCCGCCTGAACGAGCACGGTGTGGCCGTCTTGCGAAAGCATCTCGGCGCCCACGGGCAAAAGCGCCACGCGGTATTCATCCGACTTGATTTCCCTGGGAACTCCCACGATCATCGGCTCGCGATCTCCCTGGGGAATCTCGTCCCCGCGAGAATGGGGCGGAATGCAACCGGCGACACCACCAAAAGACGACCGCGAGCGAATACGAAACGATCCGTGTCGCCGCCCGCTAATTCAATATATGTCGTCATGACAATAAAAACAAGCGAAGAGACGATCGGACGCCTTCGAGACCGATTGTCGGCGGATCGCCGAGCGGTTCGCGGTCGAACGCTCGATCGTCAGCTCAAAACCTTGGCGCGTTTGAGCTTCGTTTTGCGCCAGTCGTCGAGCAAGGTTTTGAGCTCGTCGTACGTCACGCCGCCGTGCTCGTCGCCCGAATTCCACCGCTCCATCACTTGCTTAAGTCGTTCGCGGAGCGGCCCTTTGGGAAGGAATTTGCCGTGGAATTTCTTCAGCACCTTAAGCCTGGGATCGACCGGGGGCCTCGGTTCGGCGACGGCCTTGGGCTTCGGCGCCTCAACCTCGGCGACCGCGGCGTCGGCCTTCTTCTCGGCCTTCTTCTCCGCCTTTTTCTCGGGCTTCTTCGCCGTCTGTTGTTGTTGACCCGGCTTCTTCTCGGGCTTCTTATCGGCTTTCTTTTCCGACTTCTTGTCCGACTGCTTTTCGTTCTTGGAGGCCATCGATCTTCCCCATCTGTGTTTTGAACGCGCGGCGAACGCTCCTCGCGGCGCAAGGGACGAATGATAGCCGAAACACCCAGGCTAAGGCAAGCGTCTCGAACGATTTCGAATCGAAAAATCGAAACCTAGAGAAGCATGCCGGCCAAACGGAATTCATTCCGATCGGAGACGCGTGCGATTGAATCCATCAAACCGCCGTGCGCGGCGATTTCATCTCGCCCCGCTCAGCGCTTTCCCATATTCCTCGAGCC
>JAKBCQ010000207.1 GCA_021807585.1 Planctomycetota bacterium
CGGACGTTCGGCACCGATTTCGACGCGTGTCGCAGGACCGCGAGCGTCGAATCGGTCAAAATCCGCACCGCCCATTTGAACACGGCGCGACCGTCCATCGTCAGGTATTGAAGTCCCTGATCGAGAGCCTCGTGGCTGGGCGGGATTCGGCTGCCGCACGCGGGGCGATTGAGCAGATCCCCCCCCGATCCGTCCGATCCCAACTGATACGAAACCAATCCCTGATCGGGGCTTCCGGACTCGAGCAAAACCGCCCCCGCGCCGTCGCCGAAGAGCGGAAAACTCTTTTGATCGCCGGGGTTGATCACCCTGCTGTTGCAATCGCCGCCGATCACCAGTGCCTTCTTGCTCGTACCCGAGGCGACGAACTGAGCCGCCGCGACCAGCGCGTAAACGAAACCGGCGCACGCGGCTTGAATATCAAACGCGGGACAATTGAGCTTGAGTCGATCCTGCACCAGGCACGCCGTCGAAGGAAAACACATGTCCGGGGTGAACGTCCCCACTACAAGCAGGTCGATCTCGCTCGGATCGCAGTCGGCCGCCTTGAGACAGCGAATCGCGGCCTGCGCACACAAATCACTCGTAGCCTGATGGGGCGCCGCGAACCGACGCTCGCGAATCCCTGTTCGGTTCCAGATCCAATCGGGATCGAAGCCGTGCGTTCGCTTCAGGTCTTCATTGGTGACGACGACCTCGGGAACATAACTGCCGGTTTCGACGATTCGAACTCCCGTGAGCGATCGAATCCGCGGCTCGACTGTGAGGGGAACGTTGCTCATGGGCGGTTATCGCCGACCTGCCATTCTTAAAGACGCGTCCTTCGAGGCTCGCGACCGACGTCAAAGTCGCTTGATAAACGCAAGTTAACCGACCCGCTTCCGACAAGCAAGCAAGCGCACCGACGGCTTGAATCGATTCAAGCCGCGATCGACACTCCCGAATCCCGCCCCGAATTCGCTTGATCCGGGACTGTCTTGTCAACCTAACCCGTTCCGACGGCTTCTATTCGGTCGATCGGACGAGGCGCCAAAAGATCGACCAAAAATGACCGTTCGCGGAATCGACTTTTCGACTATAATGATCGTCATGCAAGGGGACCAGACCAAAGCCGAATCGATCGAGTCGCATGACGCAGGCGATCGTCCATTCTTATCAAATATCGGCTCGCGCATCGAGCCTGATCAAAAAACCGGAGCGGAAATTCACCGCATCCGTCTCCGACGCGGGTGGGAGATCGAACTCGCCCCGAATGAGATCGACCGAATCAGCCTGCCGACATGCTTCGCCCCCTCGGATCAAAGGCTTGCTCGCCTAAGCAGGACATTCCAGACTCCGCCGATCGACCACGAATTCGAACGCGTGAGGATCGAGCTGTGCAATGTCCCGGGGCTCGTTTCCATTGCGCTCAACGGTCAAAACCCGCGTGACGTCAAGACCTCGTTCTACTTAACGCGACCGCTCGCGGCGCGCTATCAAATTGATCTCACCGTCGACCGCGAACGCGCAGCGTCGACAATCGAATGGGGATCGATCGCACTCGTGATCGAAAACGCCCCCACCCCGGCGATCGACGCCACCGACACTCAATCCCCGTCCAATCCGGCCGAAGGCGTCCACCAAAACAATCAATCGTATCAAAAAGGCGAAAGCGAGCCGCTCGAAGCCGAAGGTTCCCCACCCCGCGGCGACGATCGAGCGCGCAATTTCGCTCACGACCGAGAATCGCTCAAGGGATGAATTTATGATAGATTTTGACAACGAAGGACGTCTTCGCGCGTTGAGATCGGCGCGGTTCGCTACGGCGATCCTGGCGACGACGCTCTCGATCGTCACCATCAAGATGGCGTTCGATCTGGCGGGGATGTTCGGCTTTGTCAGGCTCCCGTTCCGGCTTTTCCGCGACCCCTGGTTTCGCTTCACCGAATCCACAATCGTCGATGTCTTTTGTCTTATCGGCTATTATTTATTATTGAAGTCTTCGGCCGATCCGGCTTGGCGCCGGATCTCGTCGCTGTTGGTGCTGATGGGGATCGCCGACTTCGCGCTCTGGACCGTCGAATACCGTACGCAACTGGCGATCCTCCTCGGTCTGAGAACGATCCACCCCGACCTCAAATACGAATGGCTCCGCTTTCATCTCGGCGTCGGCCTCGGCTGGTTCGAGCTCCTCTGGGTGTGCAGGCTCGCGTGGAGCCTCTCGGCGCACGTCCGATCGCTCGATCCCGATCGAATCAACGAGAAGATCGTTAAATCTTCGTATCAAAATGATTGGTTTAACGAACTCGACGAACGATCCGCGGCGCATTACGCGATCCCAATCTCGGCCGAATCCGCCCGCGCCGTCGCGGCGACCGGTATCGGCGTCGGAATCATCACCTGGGCGGTGTTTCTGGCGATCTCGACCGATTTCACCGCTTGGCCCCCCCATCTGCTCGTCCTCGGTCGCAGGCAAGCTTCATTGATCTTTCTTCTTTATATGATTTTCCAACTCGCCTGGCTCGCGACGATCTTTCAGACGACGATCATCTGCTTCCAGGCGAGTCGATTCTCGGCCGACGCGGCCCGCAGGCTCAATCGCGATCGCAACGACCACGATCTTCTCCGATCAAGATCCGAAGATTCACATCATAATCTTGTTTAAATGATATTTCGACATTATTCATTGCACCGCGCACATACATCATTCCCCAAAACGAGAGACCGCTCAGGGGGACAAAGCGATGTTCGTCGTGTCAAACTTGCGATCGAGCGCGTTAATTGAGGATCGGCAGCAGATCGCGCAGCGATTTCGGCAGCGGAAAGTGAACGTTCTCCTCACGCACCCACTCCTCCGAAAGCTCGGCGTTGAATACTCGTTTGAGATAATCGACACATTCGGAAACGACGTCTTCAGGTGCGCTCGCCCCCGCGGTGATCAGCACCGTTTCCACGCCGTCGAACCACGAACGATTAATCTCTCGCACCCCGTCGATCAAATGCGAAGGCTTGCCGAGCTGTTCGGCGATCTCCGCCAATCGCTTACTGTTCGAGCTGTTCTGGCTCCCCAAAACCAGCACCAGATCGGCCCGCGGAGCAAGCTCGCGAACCGCCTCCTGGCGATTTTGCGTCGCATAACAAATGTCGTCTTTGGGAGGGTTGGCGATCCTCGGAAACTTGCGTCGCAACGCGTCGATGATCACATTCGCATCGTCGACCGAAAGCGTCGTTTGCGTGAGATACGCGAGCCTGGTATCCGTCGGAAAATCGAGCGCCTCGACATCCTCGACACTCTCCACAAGCACGATCCGATCGGGCGCCTCCCCCATCGTGCCGATCACCTCGTCATGCCCCTCGTGACCAATCAAAACAATCTTGTATCCTTCTGATGCATACTTGACTGCCTCAAGATGGACCTTGGTGACGAGCGGACACGTCGCGTCGATCGCCTTGAGCGAACGAGCGCGCGCCTGATCGCGAACGAACGGCGACACCCCGTGCGCGCTGTAAAGCAAGGGAAAACCCTCGGGAACCTCGTCGATCCCCTCGACGAAAACGACCCCGAGACCGCGAAAACGATCGACGACCGCTTTGTTGTGGACGATTTCGTGATAAACATAAATGGGCGCGCCGAAAAGATCGAGCGAGCGTTCCAGACAATCGATCGCCATATTCACCCCGGCGCAAAAGCCGCGGGGGTTCGCCAGCAGAATTTTCATCGGAAACGATTTTCTCCATTCCACTTCGAGCGTAAACGATTGCAAAATGATAAACGAAATTCTCTTTCTCGTGAAGCCCCTCCGCGCGGACGATTCAAAACCCAAACCCGCCCCTAGGCCCACGAGCGGAGCCGACCTCGCTACGCCTCGACTCGACACTCCCGATTCGATCAACACGCAAAAATCGGGCTCTAAATCGATTCGTCGCGGTCTTGCTTGGGCTCGAATCGCTCGCGAGCGATCTCACGCAACATCCTTAAATCAAGCTTTCCCGTTCCCAGAATCGGCAACGCATCGACCAGAATGAAATCGGCCGAATCGGGAATCCACAACTTGGGCAGATCGCTCGAACCGAGCTTACGGCAAATCTCCGCGGGTGTTCGCCCCAAATCGACATGCACGACAATCAGCCGCTCGCCTCGCTTGAGATCGGGAAGAGACGTTACCGCGACCGCTTGCTCGTCGCGTCCCGTCGCTTCCATAATTGCCGATTCCACCTTGAGGTGCGAAACCATCTCGCCGCCGATCTTCGAAAATCGGCTCAGCCGGTCGGTGATCCAAAGAAAACCGTCGGAGTCGTGTCGACCGAGATCCCCCGTCGAATACCAGCCGTCCCGGATCACCTTCGCGGTCGCATCGGGCTTATTCAAATAGCCCGTCATCACCTGCGGCCCCTTCACCAAGATCAGGCCCGTGTCGCCTCGCTTCAGTTCAACTCCCGTGTCGGGATCAACCGTTTTGATCGCCGTCCCAGGTAACGGCATTCCGACGCTCCCTGGACGATTGCCTGAAATCGATCGGCCGTCGCGCGTCGGCCGATCGTGCGGCACATTCACCGAGACGACGGGAGAAAGCTCGGTACAACCGTATCCTTCGAGCGGCTCGATCTTCCACGCCTCGCGAATCTCGTTCGCGGAATCGGATCGGAGCTTCTCGGCGCCCAAAACGAGATGCACGATCGTCCGAAACGCCGCCGGATCTCCCCGATGCACATAGTTGCGTACGAATGTCGGTGTACCGACGAGCAGATTCGCTCCGTGCTCGCGACACAGCTCGGTCACGATTCTCGTATCGAGCGGATTGAAATGATAAACCCCCTTTTTCCCCAAACAGAGCACGGTCCAAAGCGTTACCGTAAAGCCGAACGAGTGAAAAAAAGGGAGCACCCCGAGCACGACCTCGTCGGGTAATAACTCGATATGATTATCAATTTGATGAATATTGGACAACACGTTCCGCTGGGAAAGGACGACGCCCTTGGGATCTCCCGTCGATCCCGAAGTGAAGATAACGGTGGCGATCGAATCGAGGCTCAAGCTGCGCAACCCCGGCAGAAACGCTCCCAGCAAGGAGACGGGAACGAACTTGGCCGTCACGGCGGCGAAGATCTTGTCGGCGGACGTCACCGTTTTGGCCAGTTCCTCCAGCCGAACGACGTTCGCCGCGGGCTCGAACTTGGCGCGATCGAGGATTTTTTGAGACGTCAAAACATGCTTGATACCGCACTGCTCGATCGACGAATCGACGATCTTCTTGCTCGACGTGTAATTGAGATTGACGGGTATTTTTCCCAACAAAGTGATTGCGATGTTGGCGACCGCCGCGGCGACGGTCGGCGGCAAGAAGACGCCGATATACGGATCGTCTTTCACCGTGCGGGCGATCACCCTGCCGAGCGCGACCGCGCGTAATAAGGCGTCGCCGTAAGTGAGCGAAGCCTTGGTACTGTCGACGAGCGCGATCTTTTGGGAACGCGATCGCGCCGAACGGACGAACGCCGATGCAAGCGACGTCCAATTGTCCGGCAACGGCGGAAAGGGGAGATCGGGCCGTTCAAGATCCTCGAACATCGCCGACGACGCGGTCGTTTCCGCGTTGATTCCGGTCTCGATACTCATCGCACATCCCTCGCTCAAGCCTTCGATCGGATCGCTCGTTCGCGAACGATGTGGAATGTAATCGATTCCAGCAAAAGAGGATATCGATCAGCGGTGAACTTGGAAACGCCGCGATTCGAATCCCCGTCGCCGACGCCGATCCGCATTCAGTTACACAATCATGTTATTATTCCTTGGTATACGGTTCGCTCGAAGATTCGGCCACCCGGAAGACGATTCGCCGGCGATAAACCTCAATCATAGACAGATAAGTGATATGATCGATTATTATTTATGCACAAATAGCGTTTTGATGAATCGCCT
>JAKBCQ010000208.1 GCA_021807585.1 Planctomycetota bacterium
ATAGTGATAGGACGAACGATGCGACGACCCAATTGTACCTATAAGATAAGCCGAAAACATGTGATAACAAGAAAAATCGCGTTCAGCTTGAAGCCGAACGCGATCGTCCGTTTCTCGGATTAAGATCGACCAAAAGCTTTGCTTGAAGAACCGTCGATCGATCACTCAGGCGGTCAAATCGTCGTGATCAAAGCCCGCTCATATCGACGACCTCTCCGCCGGCGTAGGTGCCGATCGCGTACCAGTTGATGTAATTGACGCTACTCTTGATGAACCGGACCGAGCCGTCGTTAAAGAGCACGTTTACGCCTCCGGGATGAAGCGAACTCGCGCCGGCGAGAGTTGAATCCCCGCGGCTTGGAGCTCCGCCGTAGAAACACGCACGGCGATTTGGGGGTTGCGTGTGGCTGTAAACGTTCGCTCCGCCGTAGATCCACCATTCACCTTTCCATCCCCAGTTCCAGAGGATCCCGCTGTTCTGGCACTGCTGAGCTTGCAAATAATCGGCGTACGGCTGCATCGGTCCCGCGCCGCCGTTCGAGTAATTCGTTTGCGATTGACCAGCCGCGGTGAAAACGATCGACAAGAAATTGGGAACGAAGGGAGATCCCGCCGCGGGGCCTTTCACCCATTCGCTGTAGCTCGCGGTCGTACTCGTTCCGTCGGTGAACGACGCCATATTGATCGTCGGGCTAACGGCGCCGTCCCATCCCGGAACATAAGCGGGGCCGTTGAATCGCCAATTGTTATAATACCGATTCAAACCGATGTTCGGGACATAATTCGTGCATTGATCGTACTTAAGCGTCGGTTGTGGATAGCCGACCATCCATTGGTTATTGTTGCCGATAAATGGATCAGAAGGACACAAAAACGAGTTGATCGCAGTCGTGACCGCGGTGTATTGCAACATCGCGTACGCGCCTCCCGAACTATCGTATCCAGTGGTTCCGGGGTTGACGATACCCAACGAAGCCGCGGTCAGCAGCGGGTAGGCGCCGTTACTGTAATAGGAAGTATCCCACCGCGCGCCAAAGTTGAAATTGATCGCGTTGTAAACCGCTCCCTGATCCATATAGGGAAGAATGCGAGTCAGCGACGAAAAATTCGGCGCCATCTGCATGGGGCCGCTCTCGGTCGCGCAAACAGGAGGCAACGCGTCGTTCGAAGACACGTAATTCGCCATCGCCAGACCGATCTGCTTCAGGTTGTTGGTGCATTGCGCCCTGCGGGCGGCCTCGCGGGCCTGCTGGACCGCCGGCAAAAGGAGCGCGATCAAAACCGCGATGATCGCAATGACCACCAGCAGCTCAATCAGCGTAAAACCGCGTCGACGAGAAATCATTCGAGAACCTCCATTCATGGCGATTAAGACACCGCGATTGCCATCACGCATTGTCATCGATGTATGCACATAACCTATCTCAACGCACGGCGTGTGATTGCTCGAACCAGATCCATCGAAGAGATCCTAATGACCCGCGTTTAAAATACGATTCGTGGGGGGGGTACGAATCGCTTACGGCGGAGGTCGGAGAGTATCAACGAAGTCCTTCGATGTTCGTGTTCAGCTCGCGGCGATCCCGCGACCGATCGCTCGATCATGGGACATGGAAAAATGCGATATTGGACCCAATAACCAGTCAGCGTCGAAAGCAGGTCGACTGGCCTATGTTTTTCATCTTAAGCACTAAATGTTTAAAAACAAGTGCCGGCTTTCCGCCCGACGACGCCTCTCATCTTCATGGCCTAGTCGAGTGGGGCTCGATCCCATTCAAATTGGGAGATTTCGCGTGAAACTGATTTGCAGGGTGATCGGCTAATGGTATTGAATATCTCGAATAGATTTCGAACCGATATCTTTAGTTTTAAATTGTCCGGCGAGTTGGTTTTCAAGAGGTTATCGAATCGTGATTTACGTTCCACCACGAAAGATCACAAAAAAAGGCCGCACGCGGCTTGCGCCGAATGCGACCTTGTGTCAGTCCATTTGTAATGAATGGTTCGGTTGCGAGCTGTCCGCTCAACCCTTTACGTGCGGAGGGGATTGCGAACCGATCGCGAACGCCGATCCCAATGCAAAGCTGAGATCAAAGCCCGCTCATATCGACGACCTCGCCGCCGGCGTGGGTGCCGATCGCGTACCAGTTGATGTAATTGACGCTGCTCTTGACGAACCGAACCGAGCCGTCGTTAAAGAGCACGTTCACACCGCCGGGATGGAGCGAACTGGGGCCGATCAACGTGGAAGTACCACGATTATCCACACCGCCGTAAACGCACGCGCGGCGATTGGGGGGTTGCGTGTGGCTGTAAATGTTCGACCCGCCGTAGATCCACCACTCTCCCTTCCAACCCCAGTTCCAGTTGATCCCGCTGTTCTGGCACTGCTGGGCTTGCAAATAATCGGCGTACGGCTGCATCGGTCCCGCGCCGCCGTTCGAGTAATTCGTTTGCGATTGACCGTTCGCGGTGAAAACGATCGACAAGAAATTGGGAACGAACGGAGATCCCGCCGCGGGGCCTTTCACCCATTCGCTGTAGCTCGCGGTCGTACTCGTTCCGTCGGTGAACGACGCCATGTTGATCGTCGGGCTGACGGCGCCGTCCCATCCCGGAACATAAGCCGGCCCGTTGAATCGCCAGTTGTTGTAATAACGATTCAAGCCGACATTCGGCACGTAATTCGTGCTCGCGTCGTACTTGAGAGTCGGTTGCGGATAGCCGACCATCCACGTGCTGTTATTGCCGATGAATGGATCCGAAGGACACAAGAACGAGTTAATCGCGGTCGTGATCGCGGTGTATTGCAACATCGCGTAAGCGCCCCCCGAGCTATCGTAACTCGAACCTCCATTGTTGACGATCCCCAAAGAGGCCGCTGTCAACAAAGGATAAGCCCCGTTGCTATAGGAACTTGTATCCCACCGCGCGCCGAAGTTGAAGTTGATGGCGTTATAGACCGCGCCTTGATCCATATAAGGAAGAATGCGAGCGAGCGACGAAAAGTTAGGCGCCATCTGCATGGGGCCGCTCTCGGTCGCGCAGACGGGGGGCAATGCGTCGTTCGACGAAACGTAATTCGCCATCGCCAACCCGATCTGCTTCAGGTTGTTGGTGCATTGCGCCCGGCGGGCCGCCTCGCGGGCCTGCTGGACCGCCGGCAAAAGGAGCGCGATCAGAACCGCGATGATCGCGATGACCACCAACAGCTCGATCAATGTAAATCCGCGTGATCTCACCTTCATGAAAACGACCTCTCAATAAAAAGATAACGATACAAAAGAATTGATGGCCTACGAACCGCGCACCACGATCACCGACCATCAAAGAATGATCGTGTTGTTAGCATGTTAATTCGTTGTGGGGGGGGAATAAGTTTCAAGCGATCCTTATTACTTGGCCGCCGGAGCAGCCGCTTTTTCGGAACCGGGGTACGCCGTACCGCCCGTTCCAGGCGCCTGCATCTGATTTTTCATCGAATACTTCATGTATTCGTCTTGTGACGCCGCTCCCTTGGGAACCCCCTCGGGCGCAACAACTTTCGCGTTCTGACCCTGAATGCCGGCGTCGTTCGTATCTTGACCGCACCCGGCGAAACCCATCAATCCGCCGGAAAGAACCGCCCAGGTGAGGACTTTTGAAAACTTCATCTTCAAGAAGCTCCCGATCAATTGGTGAATAAATCGCGTCGTTTTACGGCCGGCGCGAAACGCCCACCTCAAACTCAAACGCGAAACCGTTGCGATAATACCGCGATAAGCGCGAACCAAATCGTTTCAAGGCTCGTCACATCTACGAATGGAACCGCGCCCCGAATCGCCAAATCTCCCAAAATCCGACGCCGAGCGATCGATCACTATCGCCGCTCGTACCGCCGACACATCGGGAAAATTCGTTCGTATTCAAGACGCCGACACACGCACGAATACCGGATAACAACAACGACCGTCGCGCACTCGATCGATCGCTTTTGTTCCAAACGGAATCACGCTTTCAAAACTCGCCTCGCGGCGCAGCGGGAAACGAGAAAAACCGTCGCATTCGGCTCGAATCCATCGAAGACAAAACCTGGACCCTAAATCGGTTTCCATCTTCGAGATTTCAGAGGCCGGCCTCGCGATCGAATCTAACCTCTTCCATCATTAACAATAATACCACCGCAGGCAAGACCCCCGCCGCGAAATTTTAACCTTTACACTGATCGGAATCCGTCAACCGCTTCCAGCTTGTTGCAAAAAAGCCTTATTTCACGCGGTTTCATCGGCCAAGTCGATCTCCACTATCGTCGCTCGAATCATCTCCAATCCGTCGGCGATACCGCGACGATCAAGCTCGGACCATTGACCGAATATCAGCACGACGTGCCTGAGCGTCGCGAAACACCGAATCTCACAAGTATTTATCACATCCAAATAAAAAAACTCGACGTTGTATCCGACCGCGCGCCGCCCCGCGATCGTCTCGGTCGCGGGATCGACCTCGATCTCGGGGTATTGATCGCGCATCGCGTCGATCGCCTCGTCGATCAATTCTCGCGGATCGCCCCCTTCGGAATCGAGTGCGATGAACGCAAACGCCGAACTTGCTGGAGGTTGCAGCGAAATCGTCGTCCTCGACCCGTCGACCGTCGTCTCAACCTCCCAGTCGTCGGGATAATCAAAGCCGATCGCGTCGTCGTAAGTCGCCGTCATCGCAACACCTCGCACCCAAAGAAAAAGCGTCGATCGAACCGACGACAATCGATCGTCGTCAAAACCGTGGCGACCCCGCTCGCCGATCTTCAACCGCGGATCATTCCCTGGCCGAGCAATCACCGTCGTCGGCTTCGCCGCCGGTTCGGCTTGGTCGAATCGACGCCCGCGCGGTAAATTGAGCGCTTTCCTCAACCCTCGGAGACGATCGGAACGATGCGAATCTTGTCTGGAATTCAGCCCTCGGGACCGCTCCATATCGGCAATTATCTCGGCGCGATTCGCCAGTATATCGCGCTCCAGCGAGAAAACGAGGCGTTTTACTTCGTCGCCGATTATCACGCGCTCACGAGCGTTCGCGACGCCGAAACACTAAGGCGTTATGTTTTCGACGTTTTCGTCGACCTGGTGGCGCTCGGCCTCGATCCCGATCGCGCCGTCCTTTTCGTTCAATCCGATGTTCCCCAAACGACCGAACTCGCGTGGCTCCTCTCGACCGTCACTCCCATGAGCTGGCTCGAAAAGTGCGTCAGCTACAAAGATAAAGTGCAGCAGGGGATCCCCGCCGACCACGGACTCTTCGCCTATCCCGCGCTCCAGGCCGCCGATATCCTCCTCTACGACGCCCAGCTCGTCCCTGTCGGCCAAGATCAAAAACAACACCTCGAAATCACCCGCGATATCGCCGAAAGATATAACCACGTTTACGGAAACACGTTCCGCCTCCCAGAGCCTTACATCCTCCCTTCGGTCGCGGTCGTCCCCGGCCTCGACGGTCGTAAGATGTCGAAAAGCTACGCGAATACGATCGAGATTTTCGACCCGCCCGCGACGATTCGCAAGAAGTGCAAGCGGATCGTCACCGACAGCACCCCCGTCGAGGCGCCCAAAAACCCCGATACGTGTCCCGTTTACCGGCTGTTCGCGCTCTTCGCGGCGGCGCCCGAGCGAGCCGAGGTCGAACGCCGCTATCGTGAAGGAGGGATCGGCTACGGCGAGGTGAAAACAAGACTCGCCGAGTTGATTATTGATTGCTTCGTCGAGGCTCGCGTGCGGCGCGACGAACTTGCGGCGAACCCCGATCGCATCGCCGAGCTCCGTCGCGCGGGCGCCGAACGAGCCGCGGCGACCGCCGCCGCCGTCCTCGAAAAAGCACGAGCCGCGTGCGGCGTCGGTCCAAGATAAGACGATTCCAGGCGAAT
>JAKBCQ010000209.1 GCA_021807585.1 Planctomycetota bacterium
CGACCCCGAAAAGGGCCCGTAAAGCGAACCGGGGCCGAGATCGAACTGCCCCGCCGCCACATAAACGAGGGTTGATTCAAGATTCTCGGTGTCGTTCGCCCCCACGCCGATCCAGGCGTTGAATAGCTGATAAACAACTGCCGATGCGATTAGGCCCGTCCAGGCGGTCCGACGGGCGATCGTTCGCGCGGATTCCATTCCTTCGCTCCTATGGGGATGAACTTGGGTGTTCGATCGCGCGATCGGTTCAACCGGCTTCGCTCCGATCTTCCCGCGATTGTCCTCCAACGCCACTTTACAGCGAAGGTGCGGGAGAGAAGAATAGCGTTTTGTTTTTGGACCGAGATGGCCGTCGAGGTGAGCCGTGCACGAGGAAGAGATTCGCAAGGCCGACGTATTGGTTGAGGCGTTGGGGTATATCCGCAAGTTTCAAAGCCGATACGTGGTGATCAAACTCGGCGGGTCGGTGATGGAAAACCCCGAATCGCTCCGCGCCCTCCTGGTCGATGTCGTCTTCCTCCAAACAGTCGGGATGCGACCCGTCGTCGTTCACGGCGGCGGCAAGGCGATCACCCACGCAATGGAAAAAGCGGGCATCAAACCCCGCTTCGTTCAGGGACGCCGTTATACCGATCCCGAAACGCTCGCGATCGTCGCCCGAGTCCTGGCCGACGAGATCAACGAAGATATTGTTCGACATATCAATAAATTTGGTGGGCGAGCCGCGGGCTTGCATTACAAAACGAAGTCGTGCCTGTTCGGCAAGCGTTTAACGTTGAACGGCGAAGGCGAACCGATCGATCTCGGGCTTGTCGGGGAGGTCGATTCGGTCGACACGCCGCCGATTGAGAATTTGTGCTTGGCGGGGATCGTCCCGGTGCTGCCATGCCTCGCCGAGGACGAGCACGAGGCGTTGTTGAACGTCAACGCCGATACCGCCGCGGCCGCGGTGGCTCGGGCGCTCGCCGCCGATAAGCTCGTGTTCCTCACCGACACCCCCGGCATCCTCCGCGATAAAGACGACCCCGCGAGCATCATCGAAAGCCTTACCCCGGGCGAATGCCGCGACCTGATCGTCCGGGGGATCGTCGATAAAGGGATGATTCCCAAAGTCGAGGCGTGTTTGGAATGCCTTGAGGCCGGCGTGAAAAAGATTCATATCATCGACGGCCGCGTTCGGCATTCGCTTCTTCTAGAAATCTTCACCGATCACGGGATCGGAACCGAAATCGACCGCGATCACGCGACCGCGACGATCAACCGCAGAATCCCCGCGTTGAGCGGAAAATGAGAGAATCCCTGGTCGTCGCACGCGGGCCGAACCGACTCCGCCGACGATTCTGAAAGGCCGAACCGGGTTCATCCACCGCGTGTCCTTTGTTTTCCAGGATCGATCGGATCTCGGGCTTACGCGAAGCAATCACAAGGCGTGAACATTTATTTACGAGGAGACTTCCCCTTGGCCGCCGTCGACGCTCCGACCTCCGAAGAGACGATCGCCCTCTTCGATCAATATGTGATTCCCAATTATCGGCGTTACCCCGTTTGCCTTGTTCGGGGCGCGGGATCGGCGATCTGGGACGCCGAGGGGCGAGAATATCTCGATTTTTTCCCCGGTTGGGGCTGCAATTTGTTGGGGCATTGTCCGCCGCGCGTCGTCGACGCGGTGCGCGATCAGGTCGGCAGGCTGATCCACGTTCCCAACACTTGGTATATGGAGGCGCAGGGACGGTTCGCCGAGGCGCTCTCGAAGCGATCGTTCGGCGGCCAAAGCTTCTTCTGCAACAGCGGCGCCGAAGCCAATGAGGCCGCGATCAAACTGGCGAGGGCGCACGGCGCGACTTCTAAAAAATATAAAATCGTGACGATGGAACACGGCTTTCATGGGCGTACATACGCCGCTCTCACCGCGACCGCCCAGCCCAAATACCACGCGGGGTTCGAGCCGCTCGTCCCCGGATTCACGTATGTTCCTCACAACGATTTGGAAGCGGCCGCGGCGGCGATCGACGCCGAAACCGCGGCGGTGCTGATCGAGCCGATCCAGGGGGAGGGAGGAATCCGCTTGCCCGCCGCGGGTTATCTCGAAGGGTTGCGATCACTTTGTGATCAACGCGGCGCGCTCCTTATCCTTGACGAGGTTCAAACCGGGCTCGGTCGAACCGGTAAATGGTTCGCATATCAACACTATAATATCGAGCCCGACGTGTTGACGTGCGCCAAGGCGCTTGCGGGCGGGATCGCCGCGGGGGTGATGATCGCGCGGCGCGAGATCGCCGCGACGTTCAAGCCGGGAATGCACGCGAGCACGTTCGGCGGGAATCCGATCGCGTGCCGCGCGGGGCTCGCCGCGATCGAGACGATCGATCAAGACGGATTGCTCGACCGCGCCGGCGCGATCGGCGCGCGCTTTAACGCGCGGCTCGAAGCGATCCGCTCGGCGCATCCCGATCTGGTGCGCGAGATTCGCATCAAGGGGGCGATGATCGGCGTCGAGCTCTCGATCGACGCGTCCAAGATTGTCGAAATGTGCCTCGAACGTCGACTTTTAGTGAACGCGACTCATGTGAATGTGATTCGATTGCTACCGGCGCTGACGATTCTCGACGACCAGATCGATCGCGGTTGTGCGATCCTCGCCGAGGTCGTCGCCAAGATCGCGGGTTGAACCGAGCGGAGAGCACGGAATTGGCACGGCATTTCATCGATTTATTTGAAGTCACCCCCGCGCAGGCGATCGAGCTCCTCGACCGCGCCGCCGAGCTCAAGGAGCGCGACGACCCGGCTCATCGTCCTCCGCTCCTCGCGGGCAGAACGCTCGGGCTCGTCTTCGACAAACCGTCGCTCCGCACCCGCGTCAGCTTCGAGGCCGCGATCGCACAGCTCGGCGGGTCGGCGATCTTCTTCCGCGGCAAAGACGTCGGCCTCGGAGTGCGCGAGACGATCGGCGATTTCGCACGAGTGATTAGTCAATATATTGATGTTCTTGCGATCCGCACGTTCTCACAAGAAGTCGTCGAAGAACTCGCTCGCTCGGCGACGATCCCCGTCGTCAACGCGCTTTCCGATTCGGCGCATCCGTGTCAGGCGATGGGGGATCTGCTGACGATCCGCGAGACGTTCGGAACTCTTGATGGAGTGAAGCTCGTTTTCGTCGGCGACGGCAACAACGTCGCGCGTTCGCTGGCGCAGGCCTCGGCGCTATCGGGAATGAAGTTCGTCCTGGCGTGTCCCCAGGGATATTCGTTCCCGGCCGATTTTTCGGCGCGATTCGCCGCGGTTTATCCCGGCGTATCGCTCGAGATCGATCACGACCCCGTCCGCGCCGTCCAGAACGCCGACGTCGTCTATACCGATGTTTGGGCGAGCATGGGGCAGGAGGCCGAGGCCGAGATCCGACGCGCGGCGTTCGCGCCGTTTCGCGTCGACGAAGCGCTCCTCGCTCAAGCGAGTCGTCGCGCGATCTTTCTGCACTGCCTCCCCGCGCGGCGCGGCGAGGAGGTCGCTTCAACCGTCCTCGACGGCCCGCGCAGCCGCGTCATCCCCCAGGCCGGCAATCGCCTCCATTTTCAAAAGGCGCTTTTACTTTGGCTATTAATATAAAAAATACTCTAGAGAAAAGATATGATAAAATGACAAGATCTCACAATCGAGCGATCGACGCGATTCGTCCCGTGACGATCGAACGCGGTTTCGTGCGCAACAGCCCCGGGAGCGTGCTCTACCGCGCAGGGGGGACGACCGTTCTCGTCACGGCGCAGATTTCGGATAAAGTTCCGCCGTTTCTCGAGGGGAAGGGGATCGGTTGGTTGACCGCCGAATACGCGATGCTTCCCGGCAGCACCCCCATGCGGAAACCGCGCGGCGGCGACGGCCGCGCGACCGAGATCCAGCGGCTCATCGGCCGCAGCCTGCGCGCCGTCGTCGATCGCTCGGCGCTCGGCCCGGCGACGATCCATGTCGACGCCGACGTCATCGAAGCCGACGGCGGAACTCGCACCGCCGCGATTACCGCGGCTTTCGTCGCGGTCGCCGACGCGCTCCGCAACCGATTCAATCTCCCGTTGACTCATATTTTGAAAGATTCGATCGCCGCGGTCAGCGTCGGTTTGGTCGATTCGGTCGCGCTCCTCGATCTCGATTACGCCGAGGATTCGACCGCGCTCGTCGATTGCAACGTCGTGCGTCTGGGACGCGGCGAATTCGTCGAATTTCAGGCGACGGGGGAGGGGGGAACGTTCACGAGACCTCGACTCCTCGATCTGCTCGATCTCGCCAATAAAGGAATCGACGAACTTCAATCGATCCAACGTTCGACCCTCGGCGACGCCTGGCCCTGGCCCGATCATTCTTAACCAAACATCAACAAGGCGAGTTTCATGGATGAAAAACATCAAACCTCCGCGACGTCCGCCGCACCCGATCGCCGTCCCCTTTCAATCAAAGAAATCGTCGTCATCGCTGTTTGGCTCGGACTCGCCGCGGGATTCGTCGAGGTTCTCGCCGTCGTCGTCAATCAAAAAATAAAACATAGCTATTTAATGATTAGTTCGCATTTCCTCTGGATGGTTCCGCTCGCAAACCTGGTCGAATCGATTTTATTGGGTTTATTTATGATTATATTATCATGTATAATTAGAAACATGTCGCCCCGGTTCGTCGCGTGGACGATGGCGACCGCGGCGATCCTCAATCCGCTCCAAATTTTTCCGATCCGGCTCTACGCGACGATCCTCCTCGCCGCGGGGATCGCAGCCCGCTTGGTCGCGTGGTCGTTCCTCCGCCGCGATCGATCGTCTCGGTTCGTCTCCGATTCGACCTTCCGATTGATTGGATTGTTGTTGATATCAGTCGCATATTCGTTTGGAGTCGACGCCTGGGACGAAACGCTCGACGCGCTCCGTACGCGTCCCCGTGCGGGTTCACCCAACGTTTTATTGATCGTCATGGACACCGTTCGCGCCAAGGAGCTGAGCCTTTACGGCTACGAGCGTGATACGACCCCCAATCTCAAAAAACTCGCCGCCCGCGGCGTCGTATTCGAACGCGCGTTCGCGTCGGCGCCCTGGACCGCGCCTTCGCACGCTAGTATGTTCACAGGTGAGATTGCTTCGCGCTGTTTCGCCGGATTTCGAAGTCGCCTCGATCGGTCGATTCCGACGATCGCCGAGACGACTCGGGCGCTCGGCTATCGCACCGCGGGGTTCGTCGCCAATCTCACCTTCTGCGCGCGAGAAACGGGTCTGAACCGCGGCTTCTCGCATTATGAGGATTACCCGATCTCGTTCTTGGAAACAATGCGCTGTTCTTTATTGTTTCGACATTTGTGTCGATATGCTCATTTTCATTTTGGATGTTATGATTTGTCGCAATCCCCCGCGGCGCGGAAGAACAGGGGACCGTTCGGCTTCGATTATCGGTACGCCGATCGGGTGAACGCGTCGTTCCTTTCCTGGGTCGATCGCGGCGGTTCGCGGCCTTTTTTCGCCTTCCTCAACTACTTCGACGCGCATCTCGCCTATCTTCCGCCCCCCGGTTCGCCTCGGAGGTTTCTCAAAACGCCGTTGAACTCGGCCGATATCGACGCGCTGTTCAACTGGTGGGACGTCGACAAAACCAAACTCACAAAACATCAATATCAAATTAATCGTGATTGTTACGACGAATGCGTCGCGTCGATCGACGACGCGATCGGCCGATTGATCGATAATCTCGACCGGCGGGGGATTTTGGATAAGACGGTCGTCATGATCGCTTCGGATCACGGCGAGCATTTCGGCGAGCGCGAACTCTACGGGCATGCATGTTCACTTTATACGCAAGAAACTCTTGTTCCATTATTGATTATTGATCCGAGGATCTCGGGAACGGGGAAACGCGTCG
>JAKBCQ010000210.1 GCA_021807585.1 Planctomycetota bacterium
CGCGCTGGTCGCCGCCGCGCGCCGCGGCGAAGGCCCGTCCCTGTGCGTCTGCAAGGTCGACCGGCTCACCCCGCACACCCTCTCCGACGACCAGCGGATCTACCGCACCGCCGACGACCTCGCGCAGGTGAGCAAGCTCGACGCAAGGTCGATCCACCTCGCCATGATCGCCGCGATTCAGGCGTATCGCGACGCAAGTTTAGATCGGCACGCAAGTTCGATCGATCGCGATCGCTTCGCGGTGGTCGTCGGCTCGGCGCTCGGCGGGATCGACCTGTTCGAGGCCGAGCGGGAGCGGTCCGCCAAGCGTAAAAGCCTGGCGACAAGCCCCTATCTGATCCCGGGATTGATCATCAACCAACCCGGAGGGCAAATCGCGCAGCGGCTCGACCTCCACGGCCCGAGCTTGGCGCCGGCGAACGCTTGCGCAAGCGGAGGCCACGCGATCGTGATGGGCGCGATGATGATCCAAGCCGATATGGCCGATTTCGCGCTCTGCGGAGCGGCCGAAAGCTGCCTAACACCGATGATCGTCAACGGCTTCGCGACGATGAAAGCGCTGCTCGGCCGCAAGCCAAACGATCGCTCATATACAAATCCTGCCGAGGCGAGTCGACCGTTCAGCGTCGATCGCGCCGGCTTTGTTTTATCCGAAGGCGCAGCGACGCTCGTTTTAACGAAATCAAGCGTCGCCGAACGCCTGGAGATACCGGTGCAGGCGGTTCTCGAAGGGTGGTGTCTCAACACCGACGGGTATCACATGGCGACGCCTCACGCCGATTCGATCGCGCGATGCCTTCGAAACGCGCTTCGACACTCACGAGCCGAGCCCGAAAGCGTCGATTATTACAACGCACACGGGACGAGCACGATCGTTAACGACCAAACCGAAACGAAAGTCCTTAAAGAGGTGTTCGGAACCCACGCCTCAAGGCTTGCGGTGAGCTCGATCAAGGGAGCGATCGGCCACGCTCTCGGCGCCGCGTCGGCGATCGAGGCTTCGGTTTGCGTGCGAGCGATCCGGGATCAGATCGTTCCACCCACGATCAACTACGCGCCCGATCCCGAGCTCGACCTCGATTTCGTTCCAAACAAGGCGCGATCGGCCCGAATCGACCGCGTCATGAGCGCATCGTTCGGCTTCGGCGGCGTGAACAACGCCTTGATCTTGAGGAGATCGACCCATGATTGAACAAACATGTATTGAGCAAGTCGTCGAGACCGTCCGAGCCGCGGCCAAGCTGCCCCCGACACGCGTCGTCGAACCTCGATCCCGGCTCGTCGAGGATCTCGGCGTCGATTCGCTCGATCTCGTCGGGGTGCTTCTGGCGGTTCAGGATCGGTTCGAGATCGTGATCGACGACGCCGATCTCGATAAGCTGACGACGATCGGCAAGCTCGCGTCGTACGTCCACGAACGCCTCGAACAGAACGACCCCTCAAACGGCCGCGATTCGGCTCGATTCGCGGTCTCGGGCCGCGTTTGAACGTTCGGGGTGATCGGGCGCCGCATTAAAGGATGTTGGTATGCGTCGATTGAAAAACAACTTGAGCAAAGAACTGATGAGCTGTTTGATTCCGGTGTTGCGGCGGTTGCCGCCGCGGACGGCGCATCGGATTGTGGCGCGGATCGGCCGGATCGAGTATCGGCTTTTGCCCAGGCTTCGTCGCGGGTGCGATTCGGCGGTCGAACGGGGTTCCTTATATTTCGGACAACGGTGGGATCGACCCGAGCTGGGGGTCGAGCTCGCGGGAAACATGGCGCGGTGGCGCGCCCGCGACATCCTCCTCGACCGCGTTCCCCGCGACGAACTGATCGACGTCGTCCGCGTATCGGGACGCGAAAACCTCGACCGCGCCCATGCGCTCGGCGAGGGGGTCGTGCTCCTCGGCAACCACTTCGGCGCTCATATGACCGCGCCGCATTGGCTCTCGCGTGAAAATTATAATATTCGATTATATATGGAGCGGCCGCGGCGCGTCTCGCGGTTTTTATCGCGTCAATTCCAGGCCGAGGGGCCGCTGGGGCAGAAGGGGTTGTTCATCTCGCGAGGCGCGGGGACGACCGAAGGCGCCGCCGCGGTGATGAAGGCGGCGCGGGTTCTTAGGGCGGGGATGATCGTCTATCTCGCGGGAGACGTCCGCTGGAACGGCGCCCACACGACTCCCGGTCGCTTTCTCGGCAAGATGTTTCAGTTCTCAACCACGTGGGTTCTGCTCGCGGCGATGACGGGCGCCCCCGTCGTTCCCGTCTTCTGCGTGATGAACGAGGACGGCTCACACCTGCTCGAATTTTTGCCGTACTATTACATCCCGGATGACGTCAAACGGATCGGCGGCGAGGCGTTCTGGGTGCAAAAATGCCTCGATACGATCGAGGGCTACGTCCGCGAATATCCGTCGAACAGCAACGATTATTTCTTTTGGGACGACCCCGAGTGGGATAAACCCGCAAGCGCGACGATCATTTCCACCCCCGTTTGATCTTGCGTCCGACCGCGAATCGGGCTAAAGCTACGCCGCCGGCGGGGCGAAAAGAGCGCGGCGATTCAGCCGATAGCCGCGCCGCGCGGTTCGGCGCGGCGAAACTCGATTCGCTAACGAATTCTCCGGTCGTAACGAATGAAAAACCTAATGAACTTGATATTCTCTTATATCAAACGATATTGGCCTTGGCTTTTGCTCGCCGCGGCGATCGGCACGGCGATCTGGCACGACGTCGATTTTCCCGAGGATGTCGATCCCGAATTTCCCACGATTGCGCGCACGACGTTCAGCCGACGTCCGCCTCCGGCGTATCGGCTCGCCGAGCCCGGCGACACGATCGATCGCGTCGAGCTTTATCTCGCGGCGCTCGCGGTCGTCCTCGCGACGACGGGCCTCGGAATCGCGGTGGTTCAACGACTCGGCGATCGTTCGACCCGTGTCGGATTGTGGATCTCGGCGTTGGGTCTTTCGACCGCGGCGATCTGGCACGCGTCGACTCCGGGCCCGACGTTCGATCGCTGGCACGGGCTGGGACCTCGAACGATCTTCGATCCCGCCGCGCCGAAGGCTCTTCGCGCCGCGATCGCGTGTTCCGCGCTCGTTCTTTCAGTCATAACGCTTGCGCCTTTTTTAATGCGTAGGCGCGATCTCGCCGGGTTGTGGCGTTCCGCGGGCGAAGGATCGATTCGCGTTCTCTTAATCGTCGCGGCGATTCTTTGCGTCCTTCGGCAATTCGAAATCCCGGGGATCGAGCCCGTCGGTTACTGGCCTCGGTTTTCGATCGTCTTTAGCCTGCTTTTGTGGTGCTGTGTTTTGGCGCAATCGATCCCCGCGGCGAAGAAAAAAACGAGAGCGGCGGCGTGGTTCGCCGCGGCGACTTTCGGCTGGCTTTTGCTGGTGCGGGGAGGGCTCGAGGTCACTTGGCTGCATCGCCCGTTGCACCGGTTTCGCGAGATCGAAAACGGTCGCATTTATATCAGCGCGATGCCGACGTATCACGGATTGGAAGAGGTAAATAAAAGGCATCACTTTAAAACAATCATTAATTTGTTTCCCGAAGACACTCCGTTGCGGAGCCCGATTCTTCCCGACGAGATCAGGTTTGCGCGTGAGCATAAGATTCGATATGTGGGAAGTCCTTCGGACGCGAGTTCGGCGGACGCGTTTCTGGAGCTGACGCTCAAGCTCGCTCGCGACCCCGACGCGTGGCCGATTCTCGTCCACTGTCACGGCTGTCAGGATCGGACCCCCGCGTGGGTGGGGATTTATCGATTTCTGTTCAAAGGCGATTCGCTGACGACGATCCTCCGCGATTACGAACGCTGGCGGGGATACGTTCCGAAGGCGTCGGTCACGCTCTTGTATAATCGCGTGCTGGCGCAACGAGCCGGCGAACGGTTCGCGGCCGATCCGGTTTCGAAGATTCTGGCGAAGGCCGCGGCGGGGGTTCAAGATCCGTATTACGATCAGCTCGAATACGAGCGCGGGCTCAAGAACAAGCGAGCGTCGGGATCGACATCGAAGGGTTCCGAGGAATCGCCGGCGAAGATCGGCCGTAAAGACGACGATCGCTCGGCGAGCGCGCGGGAATCGGATCGGAGAAGAACGACTCGATGATAAGTCGGCGCGATCGTTCCAGAAGGACATTGGAAACTCGGTTCGATCGCGACGACTCCAACTGAACAAACCCCGCGCAAACTCCTTCGGCGCATTCCGCTCCCGAACACACGCAGCCTAGATAGTTCTCGTTACATTACAATACAGAAATAATATAATTCATAACAATATCATTGAGGCGAACATATTATTTGGTCAGCGGAGATGCCTGTCGTGATAGGCCGCGTCCTCGATCGAATCTCGAAATTTGTTGAGTAGATCGATCGTCTCGGTGTGAAGCGTGTTGTAGTCCGCCTCGGAAATCGACTGTCCCTCGCCATGCGCGACGGAATTCCTGAAATGAACGAGACGGTCGATCACGGCTTTCTCCTTAAGCTCGAAGGGAGAATAATCAAGCCCGAGCGCCGCGGCGATCTCCCTGAGAACTTCGCTCTTCAAGTTGGACCGCGTCGAAATAACATTTTTCCATGGAATTCTTTGTTGAGGATAAGATGGAGATTCGATAAGCCGGAACTTCTCCACCAAATCAGCGTGGCTGGAAGTCTTATTCGCACGTCCCGCTTCCTTGATTTCTCCTCCCATCGCTAGCGCGACGAAGCACGGCTTTAGTCGAGACAATTCCAAGGGTGTGTTCGATAAATATTTCAGATAGATTTGCGATGCGTCCTTGATAAATCCTTCCCAGTGGGCGTACAACAGCGTTATACCTGATCGCCTGAGCACATAGGCGTTTACGGAGGACGCGGAATCGGCGATGAATTTCTGTTGTGTCAGCTCTTTCTTCCGCCAAGATATCGATCGATCAAGTCGCCTGGCGACCTGCGCGGGGGTGGCGATCCTCATTGTCCGAAGATGCTCCTTCCCCTTTGAATCGTCTTCCGAAGTCGGTCGGCGGCGGATAACCCGGACGATGTTACAAAGCTAGTATCGGACCAGACCTCTTCCTTCACCAAACGCTCGACGTTTTCATGTCGATTCGATGTGACGAACTTCTCGGCCATCCAGCCGACGCCAAGGCCGATCACTTCAAATGCCGCGACCGAAAATCCACCTGTGAATCGGTTTTTGGATAAATCATATTTGCGGAAACTGTCTGATTCGAGCGCGGAGTCGAGCAGGTCGAACGTGCCTTTAAACGCCTGTTCCTCTTTCTTCCGGTCGAAGCTTTGATTGGAAGCCGCCTCTTTCATTCTTTCGGTGAGAAATTCCCCCAACGGCATATGGGGTAACTCGTTGATCGGAAGCTTCCTGAGCAAGATAAACCGGAGAGCCAACTCCATGTCATAAGCTTCTTTAAGAAGTTTATCGGGAAGAGAGATGCACCGTTGGAACGAATCATACTTTGTGAGGTTTTCCAGCCATTTAAAGAGATCCCTATCGATACTGATCAGCATGCAATTGCGCAATTCCTGAGCCGTGAGACCCGATCCTCCCGTATTGAGCCGCTGGAAAAGCTCATATTGCGCCGATTCATCGCTCTCACGCAGGATGATTTTTATATCGATCTTTGAGCGTTTGATATACCTTTGCTGATCGCTCGTGAGGGAATTCGCGGGATCGTGAGGGTCGTGCCACTTCTTCTTATCAAGAGCTTTTAGGTACGTGGCGCCCTCGAGAACGAGCGGCATTAAGAGCTCCGCCCCCTCGCCGCGTAATTGACCCATGAATTCAAAGATCGTCGAGAGTCGTTTCAGTCCGTCCACGACGTCCCACTTCCCATCCCGCCTCTGGGAAACAAAAACAGACGGGAGTGGAATTCCC
>JAKBCQ010000211.1 GCA_021807585.1 Planctomycetota bacterium
TTCGGCCTGGCGCGGTATTCGGCGGGAGAGCCGGGGTACGCCTCGGAACCGTTTGATTTCATGCCTGTGCGCGATCCGTTGGGCTGGAGTTTGCCGATTGTTTGGGGGCTTAAGAGTTCGATCGGCGAGACGCCGATTCGATCGGAGCGGATGCTCGCTTACACCGATTTGGCGCCGCCGGGTCGGGGTCGGTTCGACGTCGAATCGGTGACGCACGTGTTGCTGGGAACTTCGGCGGCGCGGGGGCTCTCTTCGCCGGTCGCGGCGGGATCAGCGTATATTTATAAAAATAAACGCGTGTTGCCGCGTGTCCGTCTGCTGGGGGGCCCCGTTTACGCGTCGGACGAGGCCGAGGCGAAGCGGATCGTCGCGGCGAGCGGCAAGGTCGCCGACGTCGATTTCCTTCGTGATCGCATTGTGGTCGAGGATCCTGATCGTCCGCTCGCGCCCGGAGCGATCGCGCGCGGCGGGGCGCGGATTGTCGTCGATCTCCCCGAGCGGGTGGAGATTGAGGTCGACGCCGAAACGCCGTCGTATTTATTTTTGGCGGATACGTTCGATCCCGGTTGGCGTGCGACGGTCGGGGGGCGTGCGGCGGCGATTCGCCCCGCGTATATCGCGTTTCGAGCGGTCTATCTTGAAAAAGGGAAGCATCATGTGATTTATCTTTATGAGCCGGCGGGATTTCATATCGGGTTGATGGTAACCGGGGTGGGATTGGTTCTGTCGTTGCTGATGTTGATCGTACGGCTTCGGCCGGCGCGTCTTGGGGGTGTTGAGGACGGTGGGGTCGCATCGAATCGGTATTGGGGGGATCGCGGTCCTCTTTATCTTCTCGGAATCTTGGTTGCGATCACGGCGATTTCGGCGATCGGGTTTGATGCGCGGGGGAGGCCTCGGGTTCATTCGCGGTGGGATGGAGGGTTTCATCGATTTACCTGGGGGAGCGGGATCGAAGCGATTCGGCCGCGATCGCCGCGAGAGTGAGGCGTGCGTGAGCGTGCGCAAGGCGGCGAGGGCGATTGGGTGATCGCGTATTAAGGTCGAATGGAAACGGATCGCCAAAAAAGGGTCGGCGGGGCATTGCATTCGAGCGGCGATCGGTCTATGATTCGGATCTCATTGAAGAACGATTAACTTGTACGCCTTTGACCATAAGGCCGGGTTCGCGGGGCTTGTGATGGGGATTACCAAAGAGAAGAAGCAAGGGATTATTGAGTCGTTTCGCCGAGCCGATAGCGATACGGGTTCGCCCGAAGTGCAGATCGCGCTGTTGACGACCCGTATTAACGAGTTGACCGAGCACCTCAAGGTTCACACCAAGGATCACGCCAGCCGCCGCGGGTTGCTGATGATGGTCTCGAAGCGATCGGGATTGCTCAAATACATTCGATTGCGCGATCGACGGAAATATCTTGATGTGATTGGTCGATTGGGCATTCGTAAGTGATTGCTCCGATCGTATCGAATCTTTCGGCCCCTTGTCGCGTCGGGTCGGCGTGACCTGGGGTTTGATTATGATATCTCACCCTTGCTGAGCCTCTTTTGTGATTTCGTTTTGATTTTTCGAATAGGGAAATCGAACGCGCTGATGAGCCGTGACGTAACGACCGGCCGGGTAAGGCGATCGGCAGAGGAAAGACGGAATGTCGAATTCCCCGTTGGTGGCGGGCAAGCCCATCACCGTAGAGCGTGAAGTTGGCGGCAAGGTCATTTCGATTGAAACGGGCAAACTCGCCAAGCAGGCGACGGGCGCCGTGGTTGTGCGGTTGGGCGATACGATGGCGCTGGTCGCCACGGTCGGTGCGCCTGGTCGGGAGGGTCTTGATTTCTTCCCACTGACGGTTGAATACCGCGAGAAGGCGTATTCGGCGGGGAAATTTCCGGGGGGATTCATCAAGCGTGAAGGACGCCCCTCGACGAAGGAGATTCTGACGTCGAGGTTGATCGATCGGCCGATTCGGCCGCTCTTTCCCGAATGGTATCGCGACGAGGTGCAGATTCAGGCGAGTCCGATCTCGGCGGATCGGAAGAACGACCCCGACGTGCTTTCGATGATCGGCGCTTCGGCCTCGCTTGTGATCGGCGGGCTGCCGTTCCGGGGTCCGATTGGTGCGATCCGGCTGGCGCGGGGTGAATCGGGGTTTATCGCGTTTCCGACTTCAGACGAACTTGCCGACAGCGATCTGGATTTGATTGTCGCGAGCACATCGAAGGCGATCGTGATGATCGAGGGCTTTGGCGCCGAGATCCCCGAGGAGGAGATGGCCGCGGCGATCATGGCGGCGCATCACATGAATCAAGAATTGATCGCGATGCAAATCGAGCTTCGCGAGGCGAAGGGGATGCCTCCGATGGAGGAGCCCGAGGTCAAAATCGACCCGCTTCTGGCGATTTTTGCCGAGAAGTACGGGGACGCGATGTTCGAGGCCAAGAAGATTCCCGGCAAGCAAGATCGCGCCGCGGCGACCAAGGAGATTCAGGCCAAACTCGTCGCCGAGCTTTGTCCCGAGGGATCGACCGAATACACGTCGGCGCAGGTGAAGCAGTCGTTTCACACGTGGGAAGAGAAGGTCGTTCGCGAGTTGATTCTGCAAGGGAATCGTCCCGACGGCCGCGGTTTCCGCGACATTCGACCGATCCACTGCGAGGTGTCGCTGCTTCCCAAGGCGCACGGTTCGGCGTTATTCCAACGGGGCGAAACGCAGGCGCTCGTCACGACGGTGCTGGGGACGGGCGCCGACGAGCAGAAGGTCGACGGAATCATGGATGAATTTAGCAAGAAATTCATGCTTGATTATAACATGCCGTCGTTTTCGGTCGGCGAGGTACGGCCGATTCGCGGGCCCGGTCGGCGCGAGATCGGCCACGGGGCTCTCGCCGAGCGGTCGGTTCAGCCCGTCGTCCCCGACGGCTCGGTGTTTCCTTATACGATTCGAGTCGTCTCGGACATTCTCGAATCGAACGGGTCGAGTTCGATGGCGTCGGTTTGCGGCGCCACTTTGAGCCTGATGGACGCGGGGGTTCCGATCAACGACCCCGTCGGCGGGATTTCGATCGGTCTGGTGCAGGATGATGCGACGGGTCGGCACGTGTTGTTGACGGACATTGTCGGCGACGAGGATCACTTCGGCGACATGGATTTCAAGGTCGCGGGGACGCAACGCGGCGTCACGGGGATCCAGCTTGACCTCAAGAATCTGGGGATTTCGGAAACGATCGTACGGGAAACGCTCGATCAGGCTCGCGAGGCTCGGCTCGAGATTTTGCGGGTGATGTTGCGTTCGATCAAGCGGCCGCGCGAGGAGATCTCGGCGAACGCTCCGCGATTGATTCAAATCCAGATTAATCCCGAGAAGATCGGCCTCGTGATCGGTCCCGGCGGCAAGACGATCCGTCGTCTTGAAGAGGAGACGGGCGCCAAGATCGAGATCGAGAACAGCGGCGTGGTGACGATCTCGTGCATCGAGGCCGCGGGCGCCGAGGGGGCTCGCGATCGGATCCAGGCGATGACCGAAGGCGTTCAAATCGGCAAAATTTACGAAGGACGCGTGAGTTCGATCAAAGAGTTCGGCGCCTTCGTTGAGATTCTCCCCGGTAAAGACGGGCTTGTTCATATCAGCGAGCTTTCCGACGGTTACGTGAGTTCTGTTTCGGACATTTGTCGGGTCGGCGACGTGATGCTCGTGAAGGTGGTTTCGGTCGACGATCAGGACCGGGTGAAGCTTTCGCGGCGGGCGGCGATGGCGGAGCGGGGTCTTAGTACCGCGGGCGAGGGATCCCCCGGCGGTCCCGGTCGCGGCCCCGGCGGTCCTGGAGGCCCTGGCGGGCCGGGGGGAGGACCCCCACGACGTCCGTCGGGTCCGCGCGACGACCGCGGAGGCGGCAATCGCGGCGGTCATTAAACGAAAGAAAGAGCCTGTCGTGGCGACCGAAGCCGGCGTCGAAGCGTTGGTGGAGCGGAAATCCGTCACGGATCTCGACCCTGTCGCGATCCGCGATCGGTTCCGCGCGCAATCCGCCGAAATCGCGCAACTCGCGGGGGGATTGGCTCATGAAATCCGCAATCCCCTCTCGACGATGCGGCTCAATTTGAGTTTGGTTGAAGAGCAGCTCGCCGCCGAGGAAAACCCGCGCGATCGGCGGCTGCTCGAAAAAATCCGTCGCGTGGCGCGCGAATCGCAACGCCTGGAAACGCTCGTCGAAGATTTTTTAAGGCTCGTCCGCGCCCATCAACCCCGGCTCACGCTCGCGAATCTCAATTCGGTCGTCGACGATCTCGTCGATTTTTGCGAGCCCCAGGCCGCGGCTCAAAATGTGCTGATCCGAACGCGATTCGATCGCGACATCCCCGCGTTTCCATTAGATGTTGATCTGTTCAAGCAGGCGCTCTTTAACCTGATTTTCAACGCGTTAAGCGCGATGCCCGACGGGGGCGAGTTGATCATCGAGACGAGACGCGAAGAGGGCCGAGCGGCGCTCGACGTGACCGACACGGGAGTCGGCGTTCCGCTTGATCTTCAGCGTAAGGTTTTTGAGCCGTTTTTCTCGACGCGGCCGGGGGGAAGCGGGCTCGGGTTGCCGCTCGCTCGCCGCGTGGTCGAGGCTCACGGGGGGGCGATCCGGCTCCAAAGCGAACCTGGCAAGGGATCGCGTTTCCTGATCACGCTTCCGTTCGATCCGCCGATCGAATCCGCGGCGGCGGCGGCCGAGCGAAATTCCGAACACGACGGTCGATCGGGGCCGGCGGACGTTCGATAAGAACGATTTTTATATCCGAATCGGGCGATTCTAGCGTACGAATTACGGCCGCGACCGATTCGACGCCTCGCGTGAAAACCTTTTAAGCGATCATCGATCGGTCTTTGCCGCATTTATTTTTATGTTTTTAATCAAACGCTTGTTGAAGCCGATTCTCGTACCGATCTGGAATCGATCGTGCTTTTTTATTTGGAGGACGGGAGAGATCGGCGAGGCGTTGATGCGCGGTCGGATCGCGCGATGCGCGATTTGCGGACGATTAAGCCCGCTCGTGTATCGCCCGTGGCTGATAACACCTACGCTTGTCGAGCGGTGGGGCGTCTCGCGCGAGGCCGCCGCGGCGATCGCGCGGAAAGAATCGACGATGTGCGTTTGGTGCGGCGGAAAACTGCGGAACCGGCGGATCGCCGAAACGCTTCTCGATCTTTATCCCCGGGGATCGCCGCCGCGGCGGGCGCGGTCGATCGTCGAATGGGTGCGCGAACCCGTGATTCAATCGCTTCAGATCGCCGAGATCAATCTAATAGAAGGAATTCATTCTTACATAAAATTGCTTCCACATCATTATTATTCGGAATATCAAGATAGAATTGAAGATCCCGCGGTGCGGCGCGAGGATTTGACGCGGCTCTCGTATCCGTCGGATTCGTTCGATCTGGTGCTGACCTCGGAGACTCTCGAACACGTTCCCGACCTGGGAGCGGCTTTGCGGGAGATTCTTCGCGTTCTGAAACCTGGAGGTAAGCATATTTTTACAATACCGCAAGATCCCGCCGCGGCGCGGACGTTCCGCCGAGCGAGCCTCTCGGCGGACGGATCGATCGAGCATCACGCGACTCCGCTTTATCATCCCGCGGGGGATCACGGTTATCTCGTTTTCACCGAGTTCGGCGCCGATCTGGTCGAGCTTCTCGAACGAGCCGGCTTTGAAACCGAACTGCGCTTCGGTCCGATTTCCAATCGTGATTTGGCGCAAGTCTACGTGTGCGGGAAACCCGATCGCGGGCAATTTGATACGACAAGCGCCGATGCGACGACCACCGCGGAAAAGAATTTGGTTGACGGATGATCCCTTGCCACGATCAAGTGATG
>JAKBCQ010000212.1 GCA_021807585.1 Planctomycetota bacterium
GTCTTTCGCGGGCGGCTTACCTTGCGTCGGCCTCGTCCCCCACCACTTGCCGTCCCAGGGGTGCGTCATCCGGTGAATCGACGCGAGATAACCGATCGCTCTCGCTCGCTCGGTTGCTGAAACGGATTGCGCGTCGTCGACGTCTTTGGCAAGGATCGCCGCGGAATCGACGTCGTAAACGAGGTCGAGAGTCGCTAAAACCGCGAGTCGCAGTTTCGCGTCGCGTGTTTTGGTGAAGATCATGGAAACCTGTTTCCAGTCGCCGATGCGGCGCAACGCCTGCCGACCCGAGAACGCGAGATAAGGATCGGCGTCGCTCAATACGGGAACGATCGCGGCGACTGAAGCGCGATCGCCGATACGGCCGAGCGCGATGAGCGTCTGGAGCCGAACGGTCGGATCGGGATCGTCGATCAGCCTGCGGATCGCGGGCGCGGCGGATGCGATGCGACGGATTCCGAAGGCGCGGACGGCTTGAGCGCGGAGATCGGGCGTCGCCGAAGATAACATATTAATCAAAACATCATTTGATTGAGATGTTCCCCCCGCGAGGGCGTCGAGGGTCCAGATCAGATGTCGCGCCGCGAGCGGATCGGTCGCGGGATTGGAGAGCGCCGCGACGACGGGACCGATCGCCGCTTTCCCCTTGCGAATAATGGCGAGCTGGGCGCGGGTCCGCTCGTTCCGCGCAGGATGATCAAGCTGTTTGATCTGAGCCTCGATCGGGTCGGAATCGGCGCCCCGGGGTCGCGTCGCGGCCAATGTTTTGGGTGTGAGCGCGTAGATTCGACCGACCTTTTCATCTTTTTTACCCCAGCCCCCCATTCCCCAATCGGCGACATAGAGTGTTTTACCGTCGTACGAGAGCGCGACGTCGATCGGGTGAAATTCGCCCGAATCGCCCGTTTCGGCGAGATCGATCATCTTTTCGATCTCGAACGTCGCCCCCTTGGGCTTGAACCGGAACGCCGTCACCTTGCGTTTGCCCCATTCCGACCAGATCCCCATCCCCCGATATTCCGCGGGCCACGAGTCTTCCTCGTAAAAGAGCGCCCCGCATGGCGACCCGCCGCCGAATTCGGCCATCCGGTTCAAAAAGCGATCGGGACGATCGTGATAATCGTACGGATATCCATAATAACCGCCGTCGATGTGATGCGTGACGCGCGTCCACCAACCATCGCCGTCGTCGGTATTATCATACGTAAATAAGTTATCGCGATCGTCGAGATTGGCCTCGAGATGGTTGCGCGATCCGTTGGAGTAGACTTCAAGTTGCGTGCCGTCGGGGTTGCAGCGGAGCGTTCCTCCCCCTTTAAGCTGAACCGTGCGGCGATCGGGCCCGGTCGCCTTGGGAACGCCTTTATCGCCGACCGATATGTAAAGCCTGCCGTCGATTCCGAACTGGATTCCCGAGACGATGTGATCGTTGAGGTTGTTGGGTGAGCCCGCGGGAACGCCGAGATCGGTGAAGAGTTCGCGGCGAATTTCGGCTTTTCCGTCGCCGTCTTCGTCGCGCAGCAGCGTCAAATTGGGCATGTTCATTACATAAAGAGTGCCCTCGCGCCACGCCATGCCGAAGATTGCGTTCAATTTCTCGGCGAAGACGACGGGCTCTTGACCGTCGCGGAAGAGAATGATGCGATCGAGCGGTTGATTCGTAGGCCCCGGTTGATCCATCGGGTCTTCGGCGATGAACAAAAGCCCACCCGGCGCGGTCGCGACCTGCGAGGGGTAAAGGACCGCGGGAACCGTCGCGACGAGGCGAACATCGAAGCCTTCGGGAACCTTGGGAAGTCCCGCCGCGCGGGTCGCTCCCACCGCGACGATCGCAATCAAACCGGCCCAAATCATCGTGCGAATCGGAACGATATCGACGCGACGCGTCGCGCGTCCGGCGGGGACTTTCGCCATGGATGTTCAACCTTAAATACGAATCACAATCAGGATTCGGTCGAGCGCTTCGACCGAACGCGCGGGGAGGGTTAAACCGAAAAGATTCAGCGGCACAACCTCGAACAACAGATCCTAGCCGATTCGGTGCGAGTCGATCAATCGCTCGGCGGTCGAATTGTTTAGAAATCTTCAACGGATCACGAGCGATCCAAGCGAACACGATCACGGAATCGAAGCCATCGGACCCCGATCACCGAGCCCAGACCGACAACCGCGTTAATCGCCGCCAACACAAGCAACACGTTTTTGTGAAACACAAGAAAAAGCGCTAGAGTCGACAGGGACAAGAGCCCCAGGATGACCCAGGGACGCGTTCTTAGTCCTAGCCTGGCGATCATCGCGACGATTCGCATCCCGTCGCGCGGGGCGCTCAACTTGCTGACGGTCCCCTCGATTCGAGGATAATAAGAGATCGGGATTTCAACGATCCGAAGCCGCTTGGCGGTCGCGAGGCAGGCGATCTCGGCTTCGATTTCAAAGCCTGTTGATTGAAGATCAAGCGTGCGGATCGCTTGCCGACCAAACACGCGGTAACCCGAAAGAAGATCCCCGGGGCCTTCGCCGATCAAAATCGCGAACGTCGCGCGAATGAGGATGTTGCCAAGCCCGCGGACAGGCGACATCGCGTTCGTCCCTTCCACCGGCCTGCGCGCTCCGATCGTCATGTCGGCGGTTCCCGTGAGGATCGGTTCGAGGAGATCGCGGGCCGATTCGGCGGGATACGTGCCGTCGCCGTCGACAAGAATGATCGCATCGCAATCGTTGAGATCGCGAAAGATTGCGCGCACGGCGTAACCTTTGCCTTGTCGAGGCACTTCGATCACGCGCACACCAAGTTCGGCTGCGATCGATCCCGTGCCGTCGGTCGAATTGTTGTCAAAGACCACGATTTCGGCTTCTGGAAGCGCTCGACGCCAGGCTTCGATCACCGCGGCGATCGCAGCGGCTTCATTGTAGCAAGGGACGGCCACGGCGATCACGGGATTGGTTTGGGAATCGGGCATCGGTGAACCGACGGGGAAAAGACTCGACCGCGCGGTTCCGAGATCGATTCTCGTCCGGTTCGAGTGCTTTACTATAGGCGTGAAAAGCCCGATCGAACAATCGATCGCCGAGCGGTCTTGAGGTATTCCGCGTACTTCGGTTGACTTATGCGGACTCCACGAACTAGGATCTTGATGAATTTGTCGTTTAAGTCGTTCGTCGCCTTAACGGGGTTATGAACGCCTTTGATCGTGGTTCTCGCGTGGAATCATAACATCTTGATTAATAACAAGCGAGTCATCGTGGTTTTGCCCGCGTACAACGCGGCGAAGACACTCGAGCGAACGATCGGCGAGGTTCCTCCCGGGATCGTCGATCAATACTTACTCGTCGACGACGCTTCGCGCGACGACACGGTTGAAGTCGCCAAGCGGCTCGACATTCCGTATCTCGTCCATCCCCTGAATCGCGGCTACGGCGGCAACCAAAAAACGTGCTACACCGAGGCGTTGCGAATGGGCGCCGATATCGTCGTGATGCTCCATCCCGATTACCAATACACCCCCAAGCTGATCGGCGCGATTGCGTGGATGATCGCATCGGAGGAATTCGACGTCATCCTGGCCTCGCGGATTTTAGGTCGCGGAGCGCTCAAGGGGGGCATGCCGTTATACAAGTATATCGCCAATCGATTGTTGACGCTTTTCGAGAACCTGATGTTGGGAATCAAGCTTTCGGAATATCATACGGGTTATCGCGCGTTTAGTCGAAAGGTGCTGGAAACCCTCCCTCTCGAAGAAAATTCGGACGATTTCGTTTTTGACAATCAGATGCTGGCTCAGGCGGTCGCGTTTCGGTTTCGGCTGGGGGAAATTAGTTGTCCGACGAAGTATTTCCCCGAGGCGTCTTCGATCAATTTTCGCCGCTCGGTGAAATACGGGTTCGGCGTTCTGGGAACGGCGATCGCTTATCGGATTCATCGCTGGCGCTTCCGCAGAAGTCGTCTATTCGCGCGCGACGGCCGCCGCCTGTCAACCGCGGCCGCCTCCGAAGTCGCGCCCGCGGTCGCAAGCCGATAAGCATCGCGAGTATTTATTTTAAGGATGTTCACGAATGGATTCGTCTCATTCCGATCGCTCGCCGCGTTCGATTCGCGCAAAGTCGCGATCGGCTTCCGAGGCGGCGCCCTCGAAACGGTTTTTCGGTTCCAATCTCGACGCCTCGCAGTCGACGCGTGACGGACACGAACCCGCTCGGTTCCTCGATCGTCTGATCTCTCATCCTTCGATCGCGGCGCAAATCGTTTTCGTATCGCTTTGGACGGTAATCGCGACCGCGGTTCGATTAGCGACGATCTCGATCGGCGGAATCTCCCGCGATGAGGCGCAGATGATCTGGATCGTCCGCGCGGAATCGTGGAGAGAAATGATTCGATTCCTCGTCGAACACGAATCACACCCGCCGTTTTATTATGCGTTATTGCGAACATGGTTTCAATTATTTGGCGATTCGGAGCGTTCGGCGGTCTCGCTGAGCGCGGCGATCGGGGTCGCGCTCGTTCCGGTCATTTATTATATCGGCGCGCGAATGTTTTCTTATCGAACCGCGGCGATCGCTTGCGTCTTGACTGCGTTCGCTCCGGCGCTCGTCGAATTTTCGACCCGCGTTCGTCCGTACGCGCTGTTTCCGCTCCTCTGCTTGTTATCCAATTACTCGCTCTGGCTCGGCCTGCGCGAACGACGTGCGCGCGCTTGGTTCGCATACGTCGTCGCCACGACCGCGTTTATTTACACGCATAATTGGAGCTGGATGGCGATTGCGGGTCAATGGATCGCGGTCGGTTTCGTCGTCGCGTATTCGACCGATTCGAAACGCGAACGGATCGCTTCGATCGTCGGATTTTTGGCGGCTCAGACGGCTGTCGCGGCGGCGTACCTTCCGTGGGCGCACGCTTTTCTTCGCCAGGCGAGTCACGCGGGATACGGGCCGAGCCGACCGAACCCGGGCCAAGGGATCAGCTCATTTTTTGAAGTCGCGGTTCTCGACGCGGGAGTGTCGGTCCCCTACCTCGTCGCGGTTTTGCTCGGCCTGGCGATCGCGGTCCGCAACGAATCGAAGGATCGAAGCGACGCCGCGGCGCTCTTGACGGCGGGAGCGGGCTCGGCGGCCGCGATCGCCGCCGCGACGATCCTTTCGATTAAATCCTATTTATTAGTTCCGCATTGCATCCTCGCGGTCGGGCCGTCGGTTTTTCTCGTCGTCTGTCGCGCAATCGACGTCGTTTCGCGATCGCGTTACGCCAAATTCGCCGTGCTTGTGGCGGTTCTCGTCGCGCTTCAGTTCGTTAGGCTCGACCTCGCCGCGATCCGCCGGCCGTTCAAATCGAACGAAGCCGAGGCCGCGGCCGTGATCGCCGAGCGGATCAAACCGAACGATCGCATCCTCGTCCAACCTCAATGGAACGCGTCTTCATTCTTTTATTATTATTCAATCGATGCGCAAAGGATCGATTACCCGGTCGTCGATTTTCGGGGGCCGATCCAATACGACGACACGGCGCGTCGGCTCGCCGACGATCGCGCATTCCAAGATTTACTCGCGCGAATCGACGACGCGGCGCGGGCCGGCGCGCGAATCTGGTTCGTCGTCGATTCGACCTCGGAACGGGGGATTATGAAGGTTGCCGATTATCCATCCAGACTCGACGAAAAGCTGGAATTCGCCGATCTCGCGACGATTCGCGTCGCTCAGATCCGTCGCCGCCTCGGCGATATTTACGGCCCTCCGCGGCTGATTCATCGCGCCGATCGCGTTCCGCTTCATCCCCAAACCGACGAAATCCAGCAGGTTTGGCTCTTCGATTTCGATTCGACCGCCGCCGTC
>JAKBCQ010000213.1 GCA_021807585.1 Planctomycetota bacterium
CCTCCGCGCATCCGGGGAGGGCAAGAATCGTTCCGCATACGGCAGCGAATCTCGTGATTCCAGAGAAAACGCAATTCTACCGGAATTGATCTTGACTCAATATCCCGAATATCGTAGATTGACCCCTAGAAATGCCTTGGGCGAGCGATCATCACGCAATCGACCCAGTCGACTCCGCCTAAAAGCAATCGAATCGGGACGAAAATTGACGATACGCGGAATACGTGAACCTTGACGAAAGAATATCCACCATGAACAGCACCCAAGTCCGCCCAATCGCCGATCCGCACAATCCCACGCCCGAATTGACGTCCGCCAGTCCCTTGATCGAGGGGGACGAAAAGCTCGAAGATCGGCTTGCTCATCGCGAGATCGTCGTTCAAGAATTGTGTCCCGTCGGGGCGCTCGAAGTCTTGTATGCGGGGCGTGCGGCGCTCTATTTGTGGCGGCTCGAACGCATCACCCGGTTCGAGATCGCCGCGAAATTCGGAGAAATCGAAGCCGGATCGAGCGCAACATGCGAAGATCCGGCGAACGGTCAAGAACATCGCGTTTCGCCCGATCAATCAACGCTTCAGACGATCATCAAATACGAGGCGCACCTCCAGCGTTGTTTGGCCGGCACAATGGCCGAATTGCGTCGGTTGCAAAAGGAACGACGGCAAGGATTGCGCGACGCCAATCGGGGAGGGCGAGGCGCCGACCGAGCCGGCGTTTGTCAAAATGAATTTGATGAAAAGGGCTCACACGGAGGTTCGCCCTCCCAGAAGAGTTCACCCATCCAGAAGATCACCGGCGCCGAAATGTCGATTTCGGGAGGGCGAGGCGCCGACCGAGCCGGCGTTTGTGTTCCGGGAGGGCGAGGCGCCGACCGAGCCGGCGTTTGTCAAAATGAATTTGATGAAAAGGGCTCACACGGAGGTTCGCCCTCCCATAAGATCACCGGCGCCGAAATGTCGATTTCGGGAGGGCGAGGCGCCGACCGAGCCGGCGTTTGTCAAAATCAAGAAAAACAAGACGGCTCTCACGGAGGTTCGCCCTCCCGGAAGAGATCGCCCTCCCACAAGAGTTCGCCCCCCCAGAAGAATTCGACTTCCAGGAAGAATGCGACAGCGCGAACCGTTCCTCGATCGCAACGGGCTTCTCCGGCGCCAAAGATCCCGCCGCTACTTGAAGCGATATCGAGGCGGCGACGGCTTGAAGAGTATATCCTCGGCCAAAACTTCGAGCGAAGCCTCCCTACAGGGACTCTCGATTTCACGATCGGTCGATGTCCATAACGTTCGCATGATGTGAAATTGTCATCAACAACGCAACAAGCCCGGGCGACCGTGAGATCGGGCCGGGACGCTCTTTGACATGTCGAACGTTTGATCAAGCGAAAGGGGGCGTCGTCGCGAAGAGCGAGAACCGTAAACCTCGACCTTCGCGACGCGTCCCCCTCTCGAGGAGTTTCGTTCCGCGCGAAGCGATCTCCGATCGATTCGAATTCGGATCAACCTTCGGTTTGACAATCCGATTCCGTGCCTGCGAACCTCGCCGAGTCGATCCGCCCGGCTTGATTTGATTTACAGCGATCGATCGAATTCGTTATGTTAGGGTGCACACTTTGCGCATTCGTCCTGGGAAACGTCGAAGATGTCCGAAAAGAATCGGATTTCACACGACAGTGGTAAGCTTGTCGAAGGCGAGTCGACCGACGACTCGCTCGAGCAATCCGCGCCGACCGCAACAGAGAGGAATATCACCTCGTTTTCCGATATCGATTCGATGACGAACGACGGCGAAGAGCGACTCCCGTCGGGCGCCGACGCGTGCGGGGTCGGTTCGATCGAAAATCCGACACTTGAACAATCATCAGTCGATTCTCGGTGCGTTGAGAGCGAGTCTGAATTCGATGGAGGCGGCGAGACGGCCGCGACTCTCCCCTCCGCCCCCGCCGGGGCGTCGGTCACGGTTCGTTCCGGTGATGAAGACGAAGTCGGCATGGCGTTTCCGACGGTGATCAGCGATGAAATCGATCCTCTTGCTCGAGTTCGCGATCCCGTTCCCGATCCAATCAAGCTTTCCCCCGCCGACACCATTCGTGTTCAGATCGAGCACGCGGGCTACGAGATGCTCGGCGAGATCGCGCGGGGAGGAATGGGTGTCGTTTATAAAGGTCGCGACCGCGATCTCGATCGCGACCTGGCGATCAAAGTGTTGCGCGATCGCCATCGCCACAATTTGGAATTATCGCAACGCTTTATTGAAGAGGCTCGGATCGGCGGCCGGCTTGATCATCCGGGAGTCGTCCCGGTGCATGAAGTGGGCTATCTCGAGGACAAGCGCCCTTACTTCACGATGAAGCTGGTGAAAGGGCGAACGCTCGCCGAGTTGTTGGCCGAGCGAAAGAGTCTCGACGACGATATACCGCGGTTTTTGACGATCTTCGAGCAAGTGTGTCAAACGATGGCGTATTCGCACGCTCGGGGAGTGATTCACCGCGATCTCAAGCCTGCTAACATCATGACGGGGGCGTTCGGCGAGGTCCAGGTGATGGACTGGGGACTCGCCAAAGTGATCCGTCTGAAGAACGAGGGGGAATTCGCGAGCACGAACGACGATCCAAGAGACGCCGCGCAGTCGGCTGAGAATCCCGAGGAGATCGAGTCGTTAGAGGGTTCTTCTCGACCGAAATCGTCGTCGCATCCCGCCGGTGAGAATTCCCGCGACCCGCGCGATCCGCTCTCGTCCGAACGCGCCGAGACGTACGTGGAGGACGATGGGGACTTTTCTTCGTCAAGTCATGTGTTGATGACGGATCTCCGGCCGTCTCCCGCGGGGATGGGTGATCTGTCTCGACCGGGTACGATTTTGGGAACGCCGTCGTACATGTCTCCCGAACAGGCTCGGGGCGAGATCGACAAAATCGGCCCGACGGCGGACGTGTTCGGCCTGGGAGCGATCCTCTGCGAGATCCTTACTGGTAAGCCTCCTTATACGGGGAAGACTCCGTACGATATCGCGCGACAAGCCGCCTTGGCGGATTTATCGAAGGTTCAGGAACGTCTCGCGACCCGCTCGGTCGATTCCGAGTTAAGCGGGATCATGCTGAAATGTTTATCAATTAATCGTATGGATCGCCCGCGTGACGCTGGGGAAGTCGCGGGGGCGATCGTCTCGTATACGAATCGAGTGAGCGAGCGATTGAAGGCGGCCGAGCACGAAGGGGTGGTGGCGCGGGCTCGGGCGGTTGAGGAGGTGAAACGACGTCGATTGGCGGTCGGACTGGCGGCGACGGTGATCGCGGCGGTGATCGCGATCGTTGCGGGCCGGCTTTGGGTTGAGCGTCGCCGCGCCGAACGTCTTATAAACACAAGAACTTCGGTTTATGAGGTGATCGCCAACGCGCTCGAGCTGGAAGCGAAAGCGAAATCGTCGGGCGACAATCTGGGGATATGGGATCAAGCCGCGGTGATCGCCGATCATGCTCGGAGCGTGCTCGAAGCGGGGGAAGGGGATTCCGAGACGCGCGATCGCGTGTGGGAGATGATCGCGAGAATTCAGGCGGAGCGTGAAGACGCGCGAAACCGGGTGCGTCGCGTGAGGCGGGACGAAACGCTTCGCAGCGAACTCGAACGGATCCGGTCGAGCAGGGGGGACGACATCAACCCGATCGATCTCGATTCCAAAATGATTGAAACTTTCAAAACTTATGGAATTGATTTCGCTTCGTTCGATCGTCCCGCCGCCGACGCCGAATTCGATCGCGCGATCGAAAACCTGAGCGAGCGAATTCGACAGATGCCCGAGAGCCTGGGGCTCGACGTGGCGGCGGCGCTTGACGATTGGGCTCTCGACCTCAAAACCCGCTCCAAACCCGAACATCAATGGCGTCGGCTGATCGAGCTGGCTCGGCACTGCGACCGTGATCCATTTCGCCGCGAGGTTCGCGCGGCGATGCTCGCCGAGGGTTCCCAGAGCGCGACGCTCGAGCGGATCGCCGCGCGGGTTTCGCTTGATACGCTCGAGAAACACGGCGGATATCTGCTCGGCGTGGCGCTCCGCGACGCGGGCCTGCTCGATCCCGCGGTTCACGTCCTCGAAGCGATGCAACGAAGCCATCCGCGCGATCTCTGGATCAACGCGGCGCTCGGCGAAACGCTCAAACGATTCCAGCCGCCCCGTTGGAATGAAGCGATTCGTTACGATATGATTGTCCGATCGATTCGACCCGAGCTCGGTCACCCGCTGGGCAGGGACTTATTGGAACTCGGTTCGCTCGCGGCCGCGGAGTCGCTGTTTCGCGAACTGACGCGGCTTGTCCCGGGCAATTCGGGATATCACAACGGCCTGGGTCACACGCTAAGTAAACTCGGCAGATATGATGACGCGATCGCCGAGTTTCGCGAGGCGCTGCGCGTCTTCCCGAAATCCTGGGATGTTCATAAGAATCTTGCAATCGTCTACCTGGAATCGGGGAATTTGGATCTCGCTTTAATCGAGACTCGAACCGCGATCGAGCTCAACCCGAAAGCCGCCGCGGCGCTGTTCGACGCCGCGGAGGCGTTGCGGAAGAAGGGAAAAATCGAACCCGCGATCGCGGTTTTGCGCGAACTCATCCGCCTCAAGCCCGACGACCACGACGGCTGGAACGTTTTGGGGCTTTTCTTGATCGATGAAAAACGATACGACGACGCGGTCGACGTCTTTCGGCGGGGAATCGCGCGATTTCCCGACCGGTTTCACCTTGGGCTGGGGATCGCGCTGCGGGATCGGGGCGATTTTGACCTTGCGTATCGCGAGATTGCCGAATCGGTTCGCAACGCTCCACAAAAGCCCGACCCTCATCATTATTTGGGGTTAACGTATCTTGATCGGGGAATGCTTGGCGAGGCGATCACCGAATTTCGCGCGGCTCTCGATCGAGAACCGAAACCCAAGGCTCGCTTCTGGATTCTGTTCGAGCTCGGCGCGGCGCTTTCGATGCGGGAAGATTACGCGGGCGCGGTCGGCGCGTTTCGCCAGGCTCTCATAATCGATCCCAAGTTCACCGACGCTCGTCGGCTGATTGGAAGGAATCTCGAATATCAATCTCACTTTCTGGACGCCTTATATGAACTGAAAAAGGCGTATGAAGACGGACCGAAGCCGATCGTCGGCGCCGCACCGTCGCGGGAGTGGATCGACGACCTCGAGCGATTGATTCGATTCGAGCCGAGGCTGGAGGCGTGTTTGGCGGGCAAGGATCGCCCCGGCGACGCTCTCGAATGGATCGCGTACGCCGAGCTTTGCCTTTGGAAAGCGCGGCGCCCCGCGCAGGCCGTTCGCGCCTATGAAAAAGCCTTTGAGCTTTCTCCCGAACTCGCCGACTCGGTCGAATCGTCTTACCGGACGTTTGCGGCACGCGCCGCGACCGCGGCGGCTTCGGGACACGGATCCGACTCCGCCGAACTCGACGATCGAACCCGCGGCGAACTGCGACGGCGGGCGCTCGATTGGCTCGAGGCCGATCTCGCGTATCGCATCAAACAAGGACCGAATCAGGCGTTGAAGCTTGAGTATGATCTGACTTTGAAACTCAATCACCGCGATTTTGAGCCGTTCCGTAATCCCGAGGCGCTCGCCAAGTCGCCCGAACCCGAACGATCGCGATGGATCGCTTATTGGCGCAACGCCGAACGCGCTTGCCGAGACGCGATCGTGTCGAGCCGAAAACCGACCGCGACCTCGATTCCGCCTCCCTCGTAACTATTGTTCACACCCACTAATCTTTAACATGTTGATTTATTATATTTCCATCATAATTGCTAGAGAATCAAAAGGCGCGGTTTCGTC
>JAKBCQ010000214.1 GCA_021807585.1 Planctomycetota bacterium
CATGGATTTAAGACGACGACGACCGCGGATCGAAGGTGTTCTTATGAGGGATTTCGCGAGGATCGAGTCGATCGTCGCGATCGATATTGTGACGTCTTAACGCCGGCCCGCGTTGACGGAGATCGCGCGTTGGGCTAAGGTTGCGGCCCATCGGTTCACGGCCGGGCGCGGAATGGAATTCGCGCGGTCGCGGCGCCGCCGGATTCGAGGGGGGTGCGATGCCCATTTTGACCGACGCCAGGGAGGGCTTCGAGGTCCAAACCGACCTCGAGGGGTTGGCTTTCGCGCGCCGAGTGCTGGCGATCGAAGCCGAGGCGCTCGAACGAGTTCGGCGCAAATTGGACGGGTCGATCACGCTCGCAGCCGAAAGGATCGCAAGGTGCCGCGGCAAGGTGATCGTCACAGGCATGGGGAAGGCTGGGCTCGTCGGCCAGAAGATGGCCGCGACGCTCGCTTCGACGGGTACACCGGCGTTCACGCTTCATCCCGCCGAAGCCGTGCACGGCGACCTGGGACGCGTTCGCGGCGGTGATATCGTCGTCGCTCTGTCGCAAAGCGGCGAAACCGAAGAGGTGCTGCGGCTTGTGCCCGCCATCCGCAACCTTGGAGCGAGCCTGTTCGCCGTCACCGAACGCAAAACGAGTTCGCTCGGTTCGGCGTCGGACATTTGTATTGAATTGGGACCGATCGAGGAGGCGTGTCCGCTCGGGCTGGCGCCTTCGGCGAGCTCGACGGCGCTGATGGCGGTGGGAGACGCGCTCGCTTTGCTCGTCAGTCGCATCAAGGGATTTAGCGCCGATGAATTCGCGCTTTATCATCCCGGCGGCAGTTTGGGGAGGAAGTTGGAGCGGGTCGACGAGGTGATGCGGACGGGGCTCCAAGTGCGCACGGCGCGGCTCGACGAAACCGTCCGCGCCGTGTTTAGCCGCATGGGGGGGCCGATCCGACGCTCGGGGGCGGTTTTGATCGTCGACGACGCGGGCAAGCTCGCGGGGATTTTTACCGATAGCGATCTGGCTCGATTATTTGAGCGGCATAAAGAGGCATGGCTCGATCGACCGATCGCCGAATCGATGTCGCGCGAGCCCGTGCGAATCGGCGTCGGGAGCAGCGTCGCCGACGCGGTTGAGGCGCTCAAATCGCGCAAGTTGAGCGAACTTCCCGTCGTCGATTCCGACGATCGACCCGTCGGATTGATCGATCTGACCGATCTGATCGATCTCGTACCCGTCGACCCCGAGCTGGAAGTATCGACCGACGAGTGAGAACGTTCGATCACCGAACCCATCGTTAGTGCATCTCATTTTTACATAATCTAACAAGATGATTAAGGAGTGAATACAGTCGTGTTTGATCGTCCCCCCGCGACCGATTTGTCGACGCTTTCGCCGCGTTTGATTGAGCGGTGCGGCGTGATCGAGCTATTGGTTCTCGACGTCGACGGCGTGCTGACCGACGGGTCGATTGTGATCGACGATCGGGGGATTGAGATCAAGCGATTTCACGTGCGCGACGGCGGGGGGATCGCGGCGTGGCTGAAGGCCGGCAAGCGGATCGCGATTTTATCGGCGAGGCGTTCGGCGGCGGTCGAAGTCCGTTGTCGCGAGCTCGGCGTCGAGACGGTGATCCAGGGCGCCGATGATAAGAGGGGGGCGATCGTGGGGCAGTCGCGAGCCGTCGGATTCGCGGCCGATCGGGTCTGCTTTATGGGAGACGACCTCGCCGATCTCGGCGCTTTGGAATGGAGCGGGCTGGCGATTTGTCCCGCCGACGCCGCGGCCGAAGCGATCGCGACGGCTGATTATGTGACGCGACTTGCGGGAGGACGTGGGGCGGTTCGCGAGGCGATCGAGCTGATCCTGCGCGTTCAGGGGCTTTGGGACGCGATCGTCGCGGGGTATCGCTCGCCGCGCGGGGGGGAGGCTTTCCCCGACGGCTCATAATATTGATCATTGATTAAGAAGAGAATGAGTTGATTTGATCGAATCGGCGCGGCGGGAATTCAAGGTGTTGAAGAAGCTCGTCAAGACCGCGACGGCCTTTGTGATCCTCACGGGTCTGTGTTTGGGCTATGTCCGCGCGTTTCACGCGCTTACGATCTGGGTCGGCGCCGAAGCGCCGGTGTTGCTTGGCGAGAGTGTGGGGGAGACGCGAAAGTCGCCGACGGCGATCCAGAAGATCGAGCTGGCGCGGTCGATCTTCGGCGTCGATCATTGGACCGCCGATCCCGATTTACCGATTTGTTATTATTATGTGGATCGTGGTTATTGGCTTTACGCCGAGAAGATGGAACGATTAAAAAAAGGTGAACAAATACGCCTCACTCCGTTCGCGATGATTCTTCGATCGCGCGACGGCAAGAAGATTCAGACGCTGACGTCGGACGTCGCGATCATCGATCTCGATCATCCGATCGGCGTCGCGAATCGGCCCGGGGAGTCTCCCGGGCATGTCGTCCACGCGAAGTTCGAGGGGAACGTGCGGGTTCGCGACACCAAGGGAACGACGAATCCCAAAGACGATTTTCGCGTCGGTCCGATCGATTGGGTTGAATTCGACGATCGCAAGCTGTGGCTCATCACCGATTCTCCGACATTGGTCGAGAACGGAATCGACGAGTATCAGGAGACGCGCGCCACATCGAAACACGGGTTTCGGATCGATCTTCGACCCAACGATCCCGCTCCGGCGCGGCCCGGCTCGCCCGCGAGCGCGCGGACGAGCGGTTCGGGTTTCAGCGGCGCACGAACGATCACGTTATTTAAAGACGTTGATGTTTATATGAACAACGTCGGTTCATCGGGGATGATGGCGGGGAAATCGCGCGACCCGTCGAGCGAGACGGTTCCGCTCCGGATTCGCTGCGTGCGGTGGATGCGGATCGATCTTCCCAAGCCGCGAGACGCCGACCCGAAGCTCGTCGGCCCGCCGACCCCGGCCGATCCGACGATCGTCGAATTCGTCCGCGACGTCGAGGTGCAGCGGGGTCGAACCGAGATCGATCAACTTAATAGTGATAACTTGATCGCTTATCTTTATCCTCCCGATCCCGCCGACGAAGCGATCGAATCCGCCAAGGCCGAGAAGCCCGGCGAGACCGCGGCGCAGCGGGTCGAATCGAAGTCGCCCAAAACCGCGGCGCAGCGGGTCGAATCGAAGTCGACCAAAACCGCGGCCAAAGACGTCGAGGGGGAGACGCCCCGACCCGCTTCTTCGGGGTCGATGGGGAATTTGAGGTTGAAGTGGGCGAAGGCGACGGGGCACGCGGTTTGGCTGCAATCGCAGGCGCAGGGACTGGTGGCGCGGGGGAACGAGTTGATCTTTGAAAAACCGGGATTCGGGGCTCCCGATAAAACGTACTTCCGAGCCGACGCCTCTTCGACGCTCAAAATCGTGAAAACCGATCGCGACGACGACGGTAACACAACGGCAATTAATGATATTCGCACTAAAGATGTAACAATATATGACGACGGCAAGCCGGGAGGACCGTCGTCGATGATCGCCCGGGGGCCGGGGATTATGGAGACGCGACCCGACCGCGACAAGCCGATCGAACGGACGATCGAATGGCGCGAACGGTTGGTGATGAGGCCCGAGATCGTCGCCGCGGGCGCTCCGACCGTTACGCCCAAGACGCTCAAACGGTTCACGCTGACGGGATCGCCCAAAGTCTTCGACGTCGAACGAGGGTCGCTCTCGGCACGCACCACGATCGTCGCCTGGCTCGAACCCAAAATCGATCCCGCGGCGACTGAACGATCGACTTCCCCCTCGGCCGATTCTAAATCAAAAGTTACGAAATCGAACACAAATGCGCGCGTAGATTCCGCCTCCGATCCGGGATCGACCGATACCGATCGATCGAACCAAATATCGAGCCCCAACGATTCCAACGAAAGCTTGGAACCGGCTCGATCGAAGAAAGCGGTTCCATCAAAAGAGAAAAAGGCGAAATCCTCTCGATCGAAAGCGGCGAAGAAGAACGATCCCGCGGAATCGAGCGGGTATCGACTCGTCAAGATGGAGGCGGTCGACGACGTTCGTCTGACCGCTCCGAGCCGCGATCTCGAAGCCTCCGAGAAGTTGATCGTCCGATTCGTCGAGCCTCCCGCGAGCTCGAAGCCGGCGCTGGTGGAGATCGAAGGCGCCACGACTTCGACGAAACGGGCCGAGGAGACGTCCGTCGCAGCGAACGCCGAAGCGGCGGCTTTGGCGCCGAAGGACGACGGCGATCCGAAATTGAAGACCGACATGAAGGAAGCCGACGCGACGAAGCCCGAGGCGCCCAAACCCGTTGCGATCCGCGCCAAGGCTCGGCTGGTTTACGCCGAAGTTCTCCAGGAATCGGGGTCGGATACGAGTTCGATCCAGCTCGCACGGCTCCGCGGCGGCGTCGAGGTTCACCAGGCGCCCGAGGCGGGGAAAACGAAGGGGAACGACGTCCGAGGCGAGGCGATCGACGTCATGAACCAGGGAACCGTCGAGAAGTCCGATCCTCCTGGGGAACGTCAAGGCGATTCCAAACGCCCCGAACGCGGCGGCGATTCTAAACAAAAGGATAAGAAAGAGCAAAGTCAGGCGCTCATGAAATTCTTTGTGAGTCGGTTCGACCCCGCGGTCAAACCCGATTCCAAGATTCCGCGGGCGCGAGTCGATACGAGCGACGACCGTCATCTGGAGGGGGATCTGATCGTCGTCGATCAGAAGGCGAACACGCTCGTCGTTCCAGGCCCCGGAAAGCTCGAGATGACGACCGAGAACGACCCGTTCGCCGCTCCCACCGCGGAACAAAAGGCGAGCGAGGCCGCGTCGACCGCGAAACGATCCGCCGATTCCGGTGATCAACCCGCGACGTCGTCGAATCGATCGGCGCGAGTCGCGGGGAATTCGGATCGCGCCGATGCGAGAAACAATCAAAATTCAACAATAAAAGATACCAAGATCTCTAAGAATAAAGAGACCGCGACCGATTCGACGTCGTCCAAGAAACCCAAGAAGTTGACGATCACGTGGGTGAAATCGATGTTGTTCGAGGGAATGCCGACGTTCCCCAGCGGCGAGATCGGCACGGCTCGAGCGGTGTTTCGGGGAGGAGTCGTCGCCGAGAGCGAGACGTCGCGCGGGTTTTGCGAGGTGATGGAGCCCGATTTCGACCGGCCGATCGCCTTCGCCGATTTGTCGGCGCCGGCGCGGCCGAAGCCGCCGAATGCCGACGAGAACGCCGACTCCGGCGGCGAAGCCGACGCGCCGCGACCGCAACCCGAGGTCGTTCAAGTTCGGATGAGTGAACATGTAGATTTATTGACATGGGAGCGCGATCCGATCACGCAAGTTTTGATCAATGCGCGACGGATCCAAAGCGAGCACGTGATTTACGACAAGCCGACGGGGCGGTTTTGGGCGGAGGGTGCGGGTATTGTTCGGCTTTACGACCGATCGGATTCGGACGGAGATCCGCTTAAGTCGTCGCCGGGAGCGAGTGCGAATCGCCCGAACGGAGCGAATTCGGGTCGGGTCGCGGCGCGGGGCGGGGCTGAAGGTGATCGACGTGAGAGCGCGCGGGTCGGGGGTGATGAGCGCGGGGCTCGATCGCCCGGTCTCGCGTCGGCGAAGTCGTCGCGGGCGTTGAGCGGCGGGGCTTCGAGGGCGCCGGTCGCGGCTCGTCCGATCGCCCCGCTCACGCTGACGAAGGTGCAATTTCGCGAGGGGATGGAGGGGCGGTTCCCGATGTCGAACGAGCCCGGGCGCGCGCTCGAATCGAGGACGGCCGATTTCTTCGGCGACGTCGACACGTCGCGTGCTCGGTTCGAT